>NZ_JBQEMZ010000017.1:0-10020 GCF_052044445.1 Cellulosimicrobium sp. 22598 | reverse complement strand
CCCCCCCCCCCCCCCCCCCCCCCCCCCCCACCGTCGTGCTCGGCCGGGGGTCAGACGCCCTTCGGGTGCCAGACCGTCTTGGTCTCGGTGAACGCGAGGATGCGCTGGGGGCGCGGCGCCTCGGTCCAGTCGGGCTCGGCGTCGTCGCCGCGGCGGCCGACGGCGGGGCGCAGGACGCGCTTGACCGAGTCCGCGGCGGCGGCCTCGAGCTCGCCCCACGCGACGCCCTCGGCACCCACGGCGCCCGCGAGGTCGATCGCGTTGACGTCGAGGTGCGACGCGAGCGGGGGAGCGAGCTCCTGGGTGAAGCCCGTGAGGACGTTCACGACGCCGCCCGGGACGTCCGACGTCGCGAGGACCTCGGACAGCGTGACCGCCGGGATCGGGCGCTGCTCGCTCGCGACGACGATCACGGCGTTGCCCGTGACGAGCGGCGGCACGATCGTCGAGACGAGGCCGAGCAGCGACGAGCGCTGCGGCGCGAGGACGACGACGACGCCCGTCGGCTCGGGCGACGACAGGTTGAAGTACGGCCCGGCGACCGGGTTGGCGGAGCCGGCGACCTGCGCGACCTTGTCCGTCCAGCCCGCGTACCAGACCCAGCGGTCGATCGCCTCGGAGACGGCGACCTCGGCCTGGCGCGCGGTGAGGCCCTCGCCCGCGACGACCTCCGCGTCGAACTGCTCGCGGCGCCCCTCCAGCATCTCCGCGACGCGGTAGAGCACCTGACCGCGGTTGTAGGCCGTCGCCCCGGCCCACTTCGCCTGCGCGGCGCGTGCGGCCACGACGGCCTCGCGCGCGTCCTTGCGCGAGCCCTGCGCGACGTTCGCGAGGAACCGGCCCTTGGTGTCCGTCACCTCGTACGTGCGGCCCGACTCGCTGCGTGGGAACTTTCCGCCGACGTAGAGCTTGTACGTCTTGCGCACGCCCAGGCGCTCGGGCGCCGTGCGGGTCGCGGTGGGCGCCTTGCTCGTGCGGGCCATCAGTAGGTGCTCCCCTCGATCAGGTAGGGCGCCAGGCCGTGCCGGCCACCCTCGCGTCCGTAGCCCGACTCCTTGTAGCCGCCGAACGGGCTGGTCGGGTCGAACCGGTTGAACGTGTTGGACCACACGACGCCCGCACGGAGCTGGTCGGCCATCCAGAGGATGCGCGACCCCTTCTCGGTCCAGATCCCCGCGGACAGGCCGTACGGGGTGTTGTTCGCCTTGGCCACGGCCTCGGCGGGGGTGCGGAAGGTCAGGACGCTCAGCACCGGGCCGAAGATCTCCTCGCGCGCGATGCGGTGCGCGGCGGAGACGCCCGTGAACAGGGTCGGCGCGAACCAGTACCCCGACGACGGCAGCTCGCAGTCCGGGCTCCAGCGCGTGGCGCCCTCCGCGGTGCCGGCGTCGGTGAGCTCGGTGATGCGCGCGAGCTGCTGGGGCGAGTTGATCGCACCGACGTCGGTGTTCTTGTCCATCGGGTCGCCGACGCGCAGCGTGCCGAGGCGGGCCTTGAGCCGGTCCACGAGCTCCTCGGCGATCGACTCCTGCACGAGCAGGCGCGACCCGGCGCAGCACACCTGGCCCTGGTTGAAGAAGATGCCGTTGACGATGCCCTCGATCGCCTGGTCGATCGGCGCGTCGTCGAACACGATGTTCGCGGCCTTGCCGCCGAGCTCGAGCGTCGCGTGCTTGCGCGTGCCCGCGATCTCCTGCGCGATGCGCTTGCCGACCGGGGTCGAGCCGGTGAACGCGATCTTGTCGACGTCCGGGTGGTTGACCAGGGCCGAGCCCGTGGCACGCGCGCCGGTCACGATGTTGACGACGCCGGCCGGCAGCTCGGCCTGGCGGAGCAGGTCCGCGAACAGGAGCGCGGTGAGCGGCGTGGTCTCCGCGGGCTTGAGGACCACCGTGTTCCCCGTCGCGAGCGCGGGGGCGATCTTCCACGCGAGCATGAGCAGCGGGAAGTTCCACGGGATCACCTGCGCGGCGACGCCGTGCGGGCGCGGGTCGGGGCCATAACCCGCGTGCTCGAGCTTGTCGGCCCAGCCCGCGTAGTAGAAGAAGTGCGCCGACGCCGTCGGGACGTCGACGTCGCGCGACTCGCGGATCGGCTTGCCGTTGTCGAGCGTCTCGAGCACCGCGAACTCGCGCGAGCGCTCGGCGAGCAGGCGCGCGATGCGGAACAGGTACTTCGCGCGCTCGCGGCCCGGCATGGGGCCCCACACCTTCTCCTGCGCGCGGCGCGCGGCGCGGACGGCGCGGTCGACGTCCTCCTCGGTCGCCTCCGCGACCTCGGCGAGGACCTCCTCCGTGGCGGGGTTGACGGTCTTGAACGAGCCGGAGTCCGACGCCGGCGTGAACTCGCCGTCGATGAAGAGGCCGTACGACGACGCGATGTCGACGACGGTGCGCGACTCGGGGGCCGGCGCGTACTCGAACGGCGAGCCGGCCGTGCTAGCTGTGGTGGTCATGGTGTCCTTCAGTCCGGCTCAGTCGACGGTCACGTAGTCGGGGCCCCAGTAGGTGCCGGTGGCGAGCTTGTTGCGCTGCATGAGCACGTCGTTGAGCAGCGACGACGCCCCGAACCGGAACCAGTCGGGGTCGAGCCAGTCGCCGCCCGCGGTCTCGTTGACCGCGACGAGGTACTTGATGGCGTCCTTCGACGTGCGGATGCCGCCCGCGGGCTTGACCCCGATCGGGACGCCGGTGAGGGCACGGAAGTCGCGCACGGCCTCGAGCATGACGATCGTCACCGGCAGCGTCGCGGCGGGGGAGACCTTGCCGGTGCTCGTCTTGATGAAGTCGGCGCCCGCGAGCATCGCGAGCCACGACGCGCGGCGCACGTTGTCGTACGTGGCGAGCTCGCCCGTCTCGAGGATGACCTTGAGGTGCGCGTGGTGGCCGTTCGCCCGGCACTCCTCGCGCACGGCGACGATGTCCTCGTAGACCTGGGCGTAGCGTCCCGAGAGGAAGGCGCCGCGGTCGATGACCATGTCGATCTCGTCCGCGCCGGCCTCGACGGCGTCGCGCGTGTCCGCGAGGCGCACCGCGCGGCTCGCGCGGCCCGACGGGAACGCGGTCGAGACGGCGGCGACCTTGACGCCGGTCCCGGCGAGGGCCTCCACGGCGACGGGGACGAGGTCGTTGTACACGCACACGGCGGCCGCCGACGGGCACGTCGGGTCGGCGGGCTCGGGGCGCACGGCCTTCGCGGCGAGCGCCCGTACCTTGCCGGGCGTGTCCGCGCCCTCGAGCGTCGTGAGGTCGACCATGCGGATGATCGTGTCGAGCGCCCAGGCCTTGGACGTCGTCTTGATCGACCGGGTGCCCAGGGCGGCCGCGCGGCCGTCGGCGCCGACCTTGTCGACGCCCGGCAGCCCGTGCAGGTAGCGGCGCCAGGCGGTGTCGTCGAGGAGGGCGGAACCCGTCACGGAGCGCGCGAGATCGGCGATCTCGGCAGCGGACCGGTCGGCCGAGCCCGGGGTCGCCGGGGCCGCTCCGGTACCCGCCCGGCCGGTCTGCGCGACCGACGTCGGTGTCGTTGTGCTCATCGCCCCAGGTTACCCGCCGGTACGCCTCGGTGAGCCGACCGGGCGGAGGCTCCGGTGCCGGCCCCGGAGTCAGGCGACGGGTTCGGCGCTGTCGAGGAACCACCAGTGCTTGTCGCTGCGCTCGCACTCCGCGACCATCGCGCGCTCGATCACCTTGCCTCGGGACCCGTCAGCGTGAACGAGCCACTGCAGGGGCTTGTTGTAGAAGCGAAGGCCGCCTCGGCAGGTCGGGCACTCCCCGGTGAACCGCGCGAGCCCGAGCCGATGGTTCCATCCCGTCAGAGCGGGAAGGAACGATGGCCCGACGTGCTGAGTCTCGTGTTTCGCGACCCGTCGTAGCGCGAGGGCGACGATCGCACCGGCGGTGCACACGACGAACACTGCTAGTGCCCACGGTTCGGTCGAGGGAGCCAGGCGACCAGCGTTCAGCGACCGGATCAGCGGCGCGAACACCGATGCCCCGCCGGCGAGCGAGACGATCCCGAGCGCGAGGCTGGCCCAGCCCAGAACCGACTGGGTGAGCGGGCTCGCCCAGTGCCACTTGACGGTGTACCTCGCCGACGGCTCGTCAGGAACTGACGGGGCAACGGTGATGTCGCCGCCCGCCTGATAGATCGAACCGGTGACCCGGGCCTCGTGGACGCTGTTCGCCGTCCCGGCCGGCCCTGTGACGAGCGGGGTACCGCAGCTGTTGCAGAACCGCGCCTGCTCGTCCTGCGCCTGTCCGCACGATCGGCATGTCATCATCTCGTCCCCCTACGACGGCATCGTGAACTCGCAGAGGATTCTGTCGTGCGGCACTGACATCGCCTCGACGGCGAGGCTCTGCCCCGCCATCGAGGCCGGTCGCACGCTGCAGCGGGCGAACGCTCGTGGGCAGGACCTCTCTAGATGCCCAGCGCCTTCTGCATGTCGGCCTTGACGCGGTCGAGGCGGTCGCGCGCGGCGGCGCGAGCCGCCGTGAGGTCGGCATGCGACGCGTCGGGGGCGACGGGCAGCACGACCTCGAGGTAGCACTTCACCTTGGGCTCGGTGCCGCTCGGGCGGACGATGACGCGCGTGCCGTCGGCGGTGAGGATCCGCACGCCGTCGGTGGGCGGCAGGCCGTCGAGGCCGGCGGACAGGTCGGCGACGTCCGAGACGCCCGCACCCGCGAGCGTGCGCGGGGGAGCGGCGCGCAGGTGCGTCATCGTCTCGCCGATGCGGTCGAGGTCGGTGAACCGCGCGGAGAGCTGGTCGCTCACGTGGAGGCCGTGCCGGCGCGCCAGGTCGTCGAGCGCGTCGACGAGCGAGCGGCCCTCCGCCTTGAGGCGGTTGGCGAGCTGCGCGACGAGCAGCGCGGCGCTGATCCCGTCCTTGTCCCGGACGTGCGCGGGGTCGACGCAGTAGCCGAGCGCCTCCTCGTACCCGAAGACGAGCCCGTCGACGCGCGAGATCCACTTGAAGCCCGTGAGCGTCGTCGCGAAGCCGAGGCCGTGCGCGGCGGCGATCTTCCCGAGCAGCCGCGAGGACACGACCGAGCACGCGAGCACCCCGCCGGCGGCGCCGGACGCCGCGACGCGCCGCGCGACGTCGTCGCCGAGCAGCGCGCCGACCTCGTCGCCGTGCAGCGTGCGCCACCCGTTGGAGCGGGCGGTCTCCGCGCCCTGGTACGTCCCGACGCGCGGGTCGAACACCGCGACCGCGCAGCGGTCGGCGTCGGGGTCGTTGGCGAGCACGACGTCGGCCGCGGAGTCCTGCGCGACGGCGAGCGCGAGGTCCATCGCGCCCGGCTCCTCGGGGTTGGGGAACGCGACGGAGGGGAAGTCCGGGTTCGGGTCGAGCTGCTCCTCGACCGGGACCACGGTCGTGAAGCCCGCGTCGCGCAGCACGTGCGCGACCGTCTCGCCGCCCACGCCGTGCAGCGCGGTGGTGACGACCTTGAGCCGGCGAGGGGCGCCGTCCGACAGCGCGAGGACCGCGCGGACGTACGCGCCGACGGCCTCCTGGTCCAGGACGGTCCAGCCCCCGCTCGCGCGCGGGACCGACCGTGCCGGGCCGACGGCCGCGATCGCGGTGGCGATGCGCGCGTCGTAGGGAGGGACGATCTGGGCGCCCTGGCCCGAGTCCGTGACGACCCGTCCGCCGAGGTAGACCTTGTACCCGTTGTCGGCCGGCGGGTTGTGGCTCGCGGTGACCATGACGCCCGCGTCCGCGCCGAGGTGGCGCACGGCGAACGCGAGGACCGGCGTCGGGAGCGCCGAGGGCAGGACGAGGACGTCCAGGCCCGCCGCGGTGAGCACGGCCGCGCTGTCGACGGCGAACGTGCGCGAGCGGTGCCGGGCGTCGAACCCGACGACGACGCGCGGGCGGGCCGCGCCATCAGCGCCCGCGGGGCCGAGCGCGTCGAGCAGGTAGGCCCCGAGCCCCGCCGCCGCGCGGATCACGACGGCGCGGTTCATGCGGTGCGGGCCGGCGGCCATGCGCCCGCGCAGCCCGGCGGTCCCGAACTCCAGCGGGCCGGAGAACCGGTCCTGCAGCTCGGTGAGGGCCGCGACGCGCACGTCGTGCTGGCGCGGATCGGGCGAGTCGGCCAGGTCGAGGAGGTGCCGGAGCTCGTCCTGGTCGCCTGCGTCGACGTCGTCGTCGATCCACGCGGCGACGCGCTCGAGGAACGCGCCGCGGTCGGTCCCCGGGTCGAACGTCGGGTCGTCGGCAGGGTCGGTCCGGTACCCGGCGGTGCGGTCCGTCATGTCACACCAGCTTCGCGATGTCGGCCAGGAGTGCGCTGATCCGGGGCCCCGCGGCCTGGCCGGCCTCGATGACCTCGGCGTGGGAGAGCGGCGTCGGGCTGATCCCGGCGGCGAGGTTCGTCACGAGCGAGACGCCGAGCACCTCCAGGCCGCAGTGGCGGGCGGCGATGGCCTCGAGCGTCGTGGACATGCCGACCAGGTCGGCGCCGAGGATCCCCGCCATCCGCACCTCGGCGGGAGTCTCGTAGTGGGGCCCGGGGAACTGCGCGTACACGCCCTCCGGGAGGGTCGGGTCGACGCGGTGCGCGAGCTCGCGCAGGCGCGGCGAGTAGACGTCGGTGAGGTCCACGAACGTCGGGCCCTCCAGCGGGCTGCGGGCCGTGAGGTTGATGTGGTCGGAGAGCAGCACCGGCGTGCCCGCTCCCCAGTCCTGGTTCAGTCCGCCGCACCCGTTCGTGAGGATGAGCGTCTCCGCGCCCGTCGCGGCGGCCGTGCGCACGCCGTGCACGACGGCGCGCACGCCCTTGCCCTCGTACAGGTGCGTGCGCGAGCCGAGCACGAGCGCGTGCCGGACGGAGCCGTCCGCACGCTCGACCCGGATCGACCGCGTCACCGAGAGGTGGCCCGCGACGGCAGGGGCGGAGAAGCCCGGGATCTCGTGCGTGGGGACCTCCGCGACGACGTCGCCCAGGAGCTCCGCGGCCCCGCCCCACCCCGAGCCCAGCACGAGCGCCATGTCGTGGCCCTCGACCCCCGTGGCCTCGGCGATGTGGTCGGCGGCGGCCCGCGCCACGAGGAACGGGTCGGTGGCGGGGTCGTCGAGCGGGGGTGTGCTCGCAGGCGTCGTCGTCATGGACGCAAGGCTAGTCCGTCCCCGGGCGCCCGACCCGACGAGCGGCGACGCCGCCGCACGGCCCTGACCGGCGCCGTCGTCTCGCATGCTGACACCGCGGGACGCGACGGCCTGACAGAATGTCCGGCGTGACGCACGCGAGCATCGACCATCAGGCCACCCGCATCGTCGTCCTCGGAGGCGGGCCCGGCGGCTACGAGGCCGCTCTCGTCGCCCGCCGGCTCGGCGCCGACGTGACCGTCGTCGAACGCCAGGGCCTGGGCGGCGCGGCCGTGCTCACGGACGTCGTCCCCTCCAAAACCCTCATCGCGACCGCCGACTGGATGACCATCGCGGAGCGCGCCGCCGAGCTCGGGATCCGCCTGCCCGTCGACACCGCCAAGGCCCAGCACCCCGCCATGCGCCGGCACATCGTCGACCTCGAGGCCGTGAACACGCGCGTCATGGCGCTCGCGGCGGCGCAGTCCGCGGACATCCACGCGCGGCTGGAGCGCGAGGGCGTGCGCGTCGTCATCGGCGAGGGTCGCCTCGACGGCCCCGAGCGCGTCGTCGTCGACGCGCCCGACGGCGCCGACGGCCCCCTCGAGCTCGACGCCGACGTGATCCTCCTCGCGGTCGGTGCGACGCCGCGCGTCCTGCCGACGGCGCAGCCCGACGGCGAGCGCATCCTCACCTGGACCCAGCTCTACAACCTGTCCGAGCTGCCGGAGCGGCTCATCGTCGTCGGGTCCGGCGTCACCGGCGCCGAGTTCGCGGGCGCCTACAACGCGCTGGGCTCGGACGTCGTGCTCGTGTCGAGCCGCGACCGCGTGCTCCCGGGCGAGGACGCCGACGCGGCCGAGCTGCTCGAGGGCGTGTTCCGCTCGCGCGGCATGACCGTCATGTCGCGGTCGCGCGCCGAGTCGGCCGAGCGGACCGAGGACGGCGTGCGCGTGACTCTCGCCGACGGTCGCGTCGTCGAGGGCTCGCACGTCCTCATCGCCGTCGGCGCCGTCCCCTCGACGAGCGGCCTCGGCCTCGAGGAGGCCGGGGTACGGCTCACCCCGAGCGGGCACGTCGAGGTCGACAAGGTGTCGCGCACGTCGGTGCGCGGGATCTACGCGGCGGGCGACTGCACCGGCGTGCTTCCCCTCGCGTCCGTCGCGGCGATGCAGGGCCGCGTCGCCATGTCGCACGCGCTCGGCGACGCCGTCGTGCCGATCAAGCTGCGCACCGTCGCGGCGAACATCTTCACCGCGCCCGAGATCGCGACCGTCGGGTACAGCGAGGAGCAGCTCAAGGCGCAGAGCAGCAAGTACGTCACGACGGTCCTGCCGCTCGCGCGCAACCCGCGCGCCAAGATGCTCGGCATGCGCGACGGCTTCGTCAAGCTCTTCGCGCACCCCGAGGCGGGAGTCGTCCTCGGCGGCGTCGTCGTCGCTCCGCGCGCGAGCGAGCTCGTGTTCCCCATCACGCTCGCGGTCTCGCACCGGCTCACGGTCGACGACGTCGCGTCGGCCTTCACGGTCTACCCGTCGCTCAGCGGCTCCATCGCCGAGGTCGCGCGCATGCTGCACCACCGGGAGGACTGAGCACCCGTCCACGCGGGCCGGCGGGCGCGGCGCCTCAGCCGAGCGTGGCGCCCAGCCGGCGGGCGCTCGCGGCGGGATCCTCGGTGCCCGTGACGAACGTGCGGTGCGCGAGGCTCCGCGTCCCCGGGTCGTCGAACCACTCGGCGAGGAAGTCGTGGCCGTCGCGGACCCAGTCCGTGCCCTTCGACGCGACCGACCGCGCCCGGAGCACCGTCAGGGCGTGCCCGCGGTCGGTGTCGGGCAGGACGAGGACGACGTGCGGCACGGGCGCGAGCGCCGCACGGACGCGGTCCCGGCACGCCGGGTCCGTGTACGACGCGTGCCCCGCACCGAGCGCGAGCACGACGCCGGGGTGCTCGGCGACCGCACGCTCGACGGCGTGCGCCCGCGCGGGCTCCCACTCCCGCTCCGCCGCGACCCGGCCGACCACCGCGATGCGCTCGACGAGCCGGTCGACGCTCCACCCGACCTCCGGGTAGTAGCGGTCGGCGACGGCGTCGAGGTCGACGAACGCGACCCCGAGCAGCCCCGCCACGAGCTCGCCGACCGTGGACTTGCCGGTGGCCGCAGGGCCGAGCAGGACGAGGACCGGTGCGACGGCCCGGCCGTCCGACCGCTGCCGCGACACCCTCAGAGCCGACCGTCCAGCCGCAGCGTTCCCTCCGCGAACGCCAGCTCGGTGAGCTGGAACCCCGGGAAGGTGTGCTCGAGCACGCCGCCGAGCAGCGCCTGCACGTCGACCGCCACCCGCGCGTCGGGCAGCACGCGCACCGCCTCGGGCGGCAGCCCGTGCGCACGCAGCGCGCCCTGGAGCGGGGCCTCGACGAAGCCGAGCAGCTTGTGCGCGGGCAGGCCGGCGGCGTTGGCCTCGACCGCGAGCACGGCGGTGCCGGCCACGACCGACTCCACGTGCAGCGTCGCCCGGACCACGGGGACCAGCCGGGCCGCGAGCCGCAGCGCCGACGGTGGGTCGGGCACCTCGCGCAGGTCGACGACGACCCGCACGTCGTCGCCCTCGCTCGACACCGAGCGCACGTACGGCGGCAGCCCGCCCGTCGCGCGCGCGATCTCGACGGCCTCGGTCACGGTCAGCTCGATGCGCACCCGCCGACCCTAACGCGGCCAGGCGAGCGCCGAGTCGCGCGAGGTAGAGCCGTGGTTCGGCGAGGTAGAGCCGTGGTAGCGCGAGGTAGAGCCCTGGTTGGGCGAAGTAGAGCCGTGGTTCTTGTTTTCGACGGCGTGTGGCTGGGTGGGGTGGGCGGGGTGGGTGGTGGTGCCGCGTCTACCATCCGCCGCTCGTTCCTCGCGGCTCCCGCCAGGCCCGACCAC
>NZ_JBQEMZ010000016.1:0-116780 GCF_052044445.1 Cellulosimicrobium sp. 22598 | reverse complement strand
CCCCGACCCGGTGTCGACTCACCCGGTCGGTGCTCACGACGACCAGGGCTCTACCTCGGCAGACCACGGCTCTACCCCGGCAGACCACGCCTCTACCTCGGCGGACCAGGGGTCTACCTCGGCAGGCTGACCGGCTCGGTCGCAGGCGAGCCGGCGTCGTCGGGCAGGGTGGCGCCGACGACGTCGGCGACGCCGGCGGGGCGGCGGCCGACGAGGAGGATGATCGCCAGGCCGGCGACAGTGAGCACGACGCCGGTCCAGGCCGGGGCGAGGTAGCCCCAGCCGGCGGCGATGACGAGGCCGCCGAGGAACGCGCCGTTGGCGTTGCCGACGTTGAGCGCGGAGTGGCACAGGGCCGCGCCGAGCGAGGGCGCGGCGGGCGACAGGTCCATGAGGCGCGTCTGCAGGGCGAGGCCGAGGACCTGGGAGGTGACGCCGAGCAGGAAGAGCGACAGCACGGCGGGGACGGGGTGGTGGCCCGTGAGGGCGAACAGCGCGAGCGTCACGCCCGTGGAGACGAACCCGAGGTAGACGGTGCGCATGACGGAGCGGTCGGCGAGCCGGCCGCCGAGGACGGTGCCGACGGTCATGCCGACGCCGAAGATCGCGAGCACCAGCGGCACCGCGGCGGACGACAGGCCCGTGACGCGTGTGATGGTCGGCTCGACGTAGGAGTAGACGGCGAACATGCCGCCGAACCCGACCGCGGCGCCGACGAATCCGAGCCACAGCGGCCCGTTGCGCAGCGCGCCGAGCTCGCGGCGCACGCTCGAGTCCTCGTTCCCCGCACCGGCCGGGACGAGCCACCACAGGGCGGCGAGCGTGACGAGGCCCAGCCCGCCGACCACGACGAACGCGGCGCGCCAGCCGAGCTGCTGCCCGGCGAAGGTCGAGAGCGGGACCCCGACGACGTTGGCGATGGTCAGCCCGGCCATCATGGTCGCGACGGCGCGCCCCCGGCGCCCGGGGCCCGCGACGGCCGCGCCGACCGCGGCTCCGACGCCGAAGAACGCGCCGTGCGGCAGCCCCGCGAGGAACCGGCCGGCGACGAGCGTCTCGATGCTCCCGGCGGTCGCGGAGAACAGGTTGCCGAGCGTGTAGAACGCCATGAGCGCGACGAGCAGCGTCTTGCGGGGCAGGCGCGCCGCGACGACGGTGAGCAGCGGCGCCCCGACGACCACGCCGACGGCGTAGGCGGTGATGGCGTGGCCCGCCGTGGGGATCGAGACGTCGAGGTCCGTCGCGATGTCGGAGAGCAGGCCCATCGTCGCGAACTCGGTCGTGCCGATGGTGAACCCACCCATCGCGAGCGCGAGGAGCGCGGGCCCGGCCCCGCGCAGGCGTCCGGCGCGCGTGGGAGGGACGTCCGCGGGAGGCGCGGGCGTGGCGGTGCTGTCGGTCATCGTGTCCTCGGGGCGTCGTGGCAGGGCGGCGGTGGAGACCTCGGACCGAAGCACCAGCGATCGAATCGATTCGAGGATCGTCGACGACGTCGGCGACGAGAACAGGGGCAGGCGGCCAGTCTAGGCGGGGACCGGCTCCGCGCGCACGACCCACACGTGGTCCGCGGCACGCAGGCCGAGCTGCGCGGGCGGCGTCGGGCGCGCGGCCGACGCGTCGTCGAGACGGACGCCCGCCCCGGCAGCGTCCGGCGGCGACCACACGACGGAGAGGATGCCCGCGTACTCGCGGCGTTCGCGCACCTCGACGCCGGTGTCCAGGCCGACGCCGATCTCCGCGAGGTAGCGCAGGACGTCCGGGTCGGCGTCGGAGATCCGCACGACGGTCCCCCGGTCCCCCACGACGAGGTCGGCGAGCGGGACGGCGGGCGGGCGGGCGACGGTCCCGTCGGCGCCGGGGATCGGGTCGCCGTGGGGGTCGCGCGTGGGGCGCCCGAGGCGCGCGTCGATCCGCTCCATGAGCAGGTCGGAGACGGCGTGCTCGAGCACCTCGGCCTCGTCGTGCACCTCGTCCCAGCCGTAGCCGAGCTCGGACACGAGGTAGGTCTCGAGGAGGCGGTGGCGTCGCACCATGGCGAGCGCGAGGCTGCGCCCGCGCTCGGTGAGCGTGATCGCCCCGTAGGGCGCGTGCTCGAGGAGGCCCTGGGCGCTGAGCCGGCGCACCGTCTCCGACACGGTCGAGGCGCCGACGCCGATGCGCTCGGCGAGGAGCTTGGTCGTCACCTTCTCGTCCGACCACTCCTGGGCGGCCCAGACGACCTTGAGGTAGTCCTGGGCGACGGGCGTCAGGTCGGTCGGGTGGTCCACACGACCACCCTAGGCCACGGGGCCCCGGGGCCCCTCAGGGGCTCGCGGGCCGGACGAGCTGGAGCCGCACCTCGACCGTGCCCTCGTCCCGCACCTGGACGGGGGCCGCGGGCGGCACCGCGATGCCGAAGTCGGAGAAGCGCACGCCGATCGCCCCGGTCGCGAGCACCCCGTCGCCCGACCGCTGCGCCTCGAGCGCCACCGTCACGGCCTCGGTCTCGTCGCGGATCGTCAGCGCGCCCGACGCCTCGAGGCGCACCGGCGTCGTCGTGGACCCGAGCTCGCTCACGTCGAGCGGCGAGGTGAGCGAGAAGAGCGTGGTCGGGTAGAGGTCGGTCTCGAGCGCCTGCTGGAGCTGGCGGTCCGCCACGGAGGACCCGGTCCGGAGCGTCGTCGTCTCGACCGTCACGGTCGCGGTCTCCAGCGACCCCGACCGCACGCGGAACGTCCCGGTGACGTCCGGGGTGACGCCCAGGAGCACGGCCTCGTCCGCCGGGACGTCCAGGACGTCGGCGCGGAAGCCCGCCTCGGACCCCGGCCCGACGACCCACTCGCCGTCGACGTCGAACGGCCCCGGCTCGGCGGGCGCCGCGGACGCCGTCTCCTCCCCCGGAGACTGCAGGCCCAGCGGCGGCGGGGTGCGGCCCTCGCGCACCTCCGAGTACACGAACGGCGCGAGGAGCACCACGACGAGCGCGAGGACCACCGACACGACGATCCAGCGCGTGGACCTGCTCATACGCCACATCCTGCCGTGTCCGGCAGCGCGGGGCGAGGACCGACGCGCGCCGTCTCAGCCCTCGGTGGCGGGCGCGTCGTCGGTCGGCTCGCCCGCGGGGACGTCCCCGCCCTCGACACCCTCCTCGCCGCCGTCGTCACCCGCCGGCTCCTCGACCACCGGCACGCCCGACGGCGTCGGCCAGGCGATGCGCGGCCAGACCGTCGCGGACTCGTCGGTCCCGATCTGCACGAGCTGCCAGTCGACGATGCGGCGCCGCTCGGGGTCGAAGCGCAGCACCGTCATCTCGGCCGTGCCCTTGAGCGGGCCGATGCGGAGCTGGTCCTTGACCGCCCCCGCGGTGCTGCCGCTCACGTACCGGACGCCGCCGCCCGTCCGCTCCGGACCGGACCGGGTGTGCATGTGACCGGAGATCTGGTTCGGGACGCAGCCGGAGTCGAGCGCCTCGTTCCCCATGCGGGGCGTGTGGATGAGGAGGAGGTCGATGCCGTCGCCCTCCTCCTGCTCCGTGCACGCGACCTCGGTGAGACGCGCCGCGTACTCCTCGGGCGTCTCCTCGCGCGGCGGCTGGCTGCCGAGGCCGAGGCGCGTCTCGAGCGGGTCGCGGTCGCCGAGGATGCGGATCCCCTCGACCTCGACGACCTTCCCGTCCAGCACGGTCTGGCCGTTGGCACGCTCCTGCGCCGACGTCTCGACGCTGTCGTGGTTGCCGTCGGCGACGACCATGGTCGCGCCCTTCGGCACCGCCGACGCGAACGAGTCGACGCAGAACGACTCGACCGCCGTGCCGTTCATCGTCGTGTCGCCGGCGTTGAGCACGATCGTCGCGCCCGAGCGCTCGACGGCGGTCCGGATGAGCGGCGTCATGCCCGTGTTGCAGTGGAGGTCGCTCACGACGAGGAGCGTCACGAGGTCCTCCTCGGCCGCCGGCTGCGGAGCCGGCTCGTCGGTCGCCTCGGCGTCGGCCGACCCCTCGGCGCCGGAGACCTCGCCGCCCGCGCCCTCGTCGCCGGCGCCCGACGGCGGGGTGGCGGACGCGCCGTCGTCGTCCCCCGTGGCGCGGGTCCCCTCGGGCGACGTCGCGTCGTCGGGGGACGGCTCGTCGTCGGACGTCGCCGTGGCTGCGGGGCGCGGCGCGGTGAGGCGCTGGATGCGGTCGCGCCGGTCCCACGCCGCGACGAGGTTGGCATCGGCGCGCGCGTAGAAGGCCTCGTTCTCGCGGTACAGGTCGATGAGCATCGCGCCGTACGTGTCGACGACGCCCGCGAGCCGGCCGGTGATGCGCGCGCCCTCGAGCGGGGTCCCGTCGAACACGGCGGACGCGCGGTGGGACGGGCCGGTCGTCGTGCCCGGGTCGCTCGCGACGAGCGACGCCGCGACGAGGGACACGAGGACGACCCCTGCCGTGATCTCGTAGGTCCGCGGCGCGACGCGCTCGGTGAGCTCGCGGCGGCGCGGCGGGCCGAGCAGCAGGTAGAGCCCCGCACCGACGGCCGCGACGACGAGGATCGCGAAGCCCGTCCGGCGCAGCGCGTCGACGACGAGGGCCCGCGCGACGGAGCCGATCGTCTCCTGCGGGCCGCCGAAGAAGCGGAGGTAGTCCTCGAGGTCTTGCGACAGACCCTCGAGCGTGTCGGCCTGCCCGACCGCGGTGAGGTCGGCAGGGATCTCCTCGACCGTGACGTCGGCGCCCAGGCCGAGCGGCAGCGGCGAGTCGATCTGGATGGTCCCGAGCGGGCCGAGGTCGACGGTGACGAGGCCGTTCGTCGTGACCTCGTACAGCGCCTCGTGCGGCCCGAGGCTGCGCTCGGCCGTCGCGGTCGTGACCCCCCACACGACGCACGGCACGAGCGCGAGCAGGACGGCGAGGGTCCAGCGGACCCAGCGGGGCGGGGTGCGGTGCGGACGGCTCATCACCGCCCAGCCTCCCGGATCGGGGCTCCCGCCGCCAACCGCGGGCGCCGCGCGCCCCGCCGCGGGGGCGCGGCGGGACGCGCGGGGCGGCGCGTCGTCAGGACTTCGCGCCGCGCAGCGTGACGAGCGCCACGCCCGCGGCGACGAGCATGAGCACCACGCCGATGAGCGACGTCGTGCCCACGCCGCTGCCGAACGCGGCGTGCGCGGAGTCGAGCAGCGCCTGCGCCTGCCCCGCGGGCAGGGTGGACGCGACCTGGGTCGCACCGCCGAGCGTCTCGGCCGCGGCGACGGCGTCGGCGGCGGGAACGCCCGCCGGGACGACGACGTTCGCGTGGTACGACGCCGTGAGGATGCTCCCGAGCACGGCGGTGCCGAGCACGGCACCGACCTCGTACGCGGTCTCGGAGATCGCGGACGCCGCGCCCGCCTTGGCGGCGGGGACCGACGACACGATGAGGTCGTTGGACACGGTCTCCGCGGCGCCGACGCCGAGCGACAGCACGACGAACGCGACCACGAGCAGCGCGAGCGTGCTCTGCCCCGCGCCCGCGGCGACGATCGCGTACCCCGTCGCGGAGAAGAGCAGCGCGACGGCGACGACGTGCGCGGGGCGCACGCGGCGCACGACCCGCACGACGCCCAGGCCCGCCACGATCATGACGAGCAGGCCGGGCAGGAGCGCGACGCCCGCCTGCATGGGGGCGAGCCCGAGCACGAGCTGCACGTCCTGCGAGACGAAGAACAGGAACCCGACGAGCGAGAACACGGACAGCAGGTTGACGAGCACGGCGCCGCTGAACGCGCCGTGGGTGAAGAGCCGCACGTCGATCATCGGGTCGGGCCGGCGGAGCTGACGTCGCACGAACAGCGCCCCGGCGACCAGCCCGACGACGACGCTCCCCACCGCGGGGGTGCTCACCCCGGACTTGGCGAGCATCTTGATGCCGTAGACGACGGGCGTCATGGTCGCCATGACGAGCACGATCGACAGCACGTCGACGCGCCCCGGTGCGGGGTCGCGCGACTCGGGCACGAAGAACGGCGCGAGCGCGAGCAGCAGCACGAGCACGGGGACGGCGAGGAGGAACACCGAGCCCCACCAGAAGTGCTCGAGCAGGAACCCGCCGACGATGGGCCCGAGGGCCGACCCGGCGGCGAACCCCGCCGCCCAGATCGCGATGGCGAGCCGACGCTCCTCGCGGTCGACGAAGACGTTGCGCAGGAGCGAGAGCGTCGACGGCATGAGCATCGCGCCGAAGAAACCGAGCGCGGCGCGGGACGCGACGAGCGCGCCGGCCGTCGGCGCGTAGGCGGCGACGACCGACACGGCCGCGAACCCCACGGCCCCGACGAGGAGCAGCCGGCGGCGGCCGACGCGGTCGGCGAAGGAGCCCATCGGCACGAGCAGGCCGGCGAGCACGAGCGGGTAGATGTCGATGATCCACAGGAGCTGCGTCCCGCTGGGGCGCAGCGACTCGGAGATCTGCGGCAGCGCGAAGCTCAGCACGGTGTTGTCGATCGACACGAGCAGCACCGGGAGCATCAGCACGGCGAGCGCGAACCAGCGGCCGGCGGCGCCGCGCGCGGGCCCGCGCGTCGCGGACGCGTTCTGGGCGGCCGGGGCGGCCGTCGGGGTCGTCTGGGTCGTCGTCACGGGGGTCGTCACGGCGAGAGGTCCTTCCACGTTCTGCGGGCGGTCGGGGCGGCGCGGTGGCGCCGAACTTCCAAACCGTCCAGACGGTACAGTAACGATCTCGACGCTCGCCGTCATCCCGAGGACGGTGTGACGCTGCGCACCGCCGCCGTCCGAGCGAGCGCCGATCCGTCCGGACGGCCGGTGCGCCGCGCCCTCCCACTACCCTCGGAACCATGCCGCCGCCCCCCGCCGCCCGCGCCAAGGTCCTGCGCGCGTTCGCGTCCCTCCTCGTCGAGCAGGGTGAGCGCGCCGCCACGCTCGAGGCCGTCGCCGAGCGCGCCGGGGTGTCCAAGGGCGGGCTGCTCTACCACTTCGGCTCCAAGGACGCGCTCGCCGACGGTCTCACCGAGCACCTGCGCGAGCTCACCGCCGCCGACGTCGCGGCGATGCGCGCGGCGCCCGCCGGGGCCGTGGACTACCTCATCCGCACGTCGACGCTCGTCGACACCGAGTTCGAGCTCGTCTACCTCGCCGTCTCGCGCCTGGCGCAGGGGTCGTTCCCGCGCGCCCGCGCCGCGCTCGACGGCGCGCACGACGCCTGGACCCGCGCCGTCCTCGACGAGGTCGGCGACCCCGTCGTCGCGCGCGCGATCGTCCTGCTCAGCGACGGGCTCTACGCGCACGCCGCGCTGAGCAGCGACGTGCTCGGTCGTGTCACGGGCGGCACGGCCGCGACCGACGACGGCGACGGCGACGGCGTCCCCGAGGAGGACCTCGCCTTCCGCGGGCCCCGGCCCGGCGACGACGTCGACGACCTCCTGCGGCTCATCGACGAGCTCGTCGCGCTGCGCCGCGCGTCGACCGCCTGAGCCGGGACCGTCCCGCGACGCCGGAGGCCCGGTGGCACGCCTGTCGACGTGCCACCGGGCCTCCGGATCCCGGGGGTGCTGCCTGCCGCTACCCGCCGAACGAGAACGCCACGGAACGCTCCCGCGTGACCTGCTCACCGTCGACGTCGGCGGCGAACGAGACGTCCACCTGGCCCTCGACCGGCTCCGTCGTGCGCACGGCGAACGCCTGGTAGGCGCTCGCCCCCGCCTCGACGCGCGGGAAGTGCTTGCGCCCGAACGGCGTCACGACGCTCACGTCCGCGGTGCTGTCGCCCTCGTTGAGCACGCGCACGCTGAGGTAGAGCTTGCCCGCGAGCCAGCGCGGGCTCACGTCGACGGAGAAGTGCGGCCCGGGGTCGTCGGCGCACGGGTCGGCCGTCGGCGCGTCCTCCCAGACGGCCCCGTAGGACCGTGAGTACGCCCACCCGTCGACCCACGCCGACGCGCCGAGCACCAGATCGATGTCGTCGAGCCTCCACGTCTCGTCGTAGGCCGGCGAGACCGTACCGTCGCCGTGCGTGACGAACCCCGGCCAGGGCTCACGAGTGACCCACGGGTGACCGAAGCCGGCGTCTCCGTACACGACGTCGTACCCGGTGTTCGGCCCCTCCCACGAGATGAGGAACGAGCTCTCGTCCACTCCCGCCGGGGGGTCGACGGCGATGTCGACGAACGGCTCGCCGGCCTCGCACACCGGCGTCACCGAGACGACGTCGAGCGCGCACCGCGGCCGCACGACGGAGTACCACTCGAGGAGCAGCCGCCCGTCCCCGAGCGCTCGCCACTCACCCGTCGTGCCGGCGCCGCCGGGGAACTCGTACCCGGCCGCCGCCGTCGCGACGATGCCGTCGTCGCCACGCGCGTACGACACCTGCGCGGTGTCCGGCGGGAGGTGCACGTCCTGCGGCGTCGCCGCGCAGTCCGTCAGGGCTCGGGGCGTCTCGGGCACGACGATCTCGCCGCCCGAACCGCAGGACGAGACGCCCGACTCGTTGCGGTCGAAGGCGTCGTCCGCCGCGTCGACGACGACCTGCCACGTCTGGCCCGACCACTCGTCGAGCCGGGTGCCGAACCAGTAGGAGCCGTACTCGTCGACGCGGCCCTCGGTGACGACCTCGGCGTCCACCACGACGGTGACCGCCGAGCCGGCCGGGAAGCCGCCGAGCGAGACGTTGAGGTTCCCGCAGTACGCGTCGGCGGAGAACCAGTCGCTGGGCGGCTCTCCGCACGGCGTCGTCGTACCGCCGCCCGAGAAGTCCTCCTCGACCTCACCGGGTGCGTCGACGACGACGCTCCAGTCGTGCGCGACCGAGCCGTCGACGTCGTACCAGAGCGTGTGGTAGCCGTCGAAGACGACGTCTTCGACGGTCTCACCGTCGACGGTCGCGACGAACGCCGTACCGTCCGGGTATCCGTCGAGCGTGACGTAGAGGGACGAGCAGCCGGCTTGGACGTCCGGGACGGCGGCGGCTGCGGGGGTTGCCGTGGCGACGGCGATGCCGCCGAGGGCCAGCACCGTCCCCACGGTGCTGGCAAGGAGCTTCTTCACTCGGTGTCGTGGTCCTTCACGAGAGGACGGCGCGCGCCGTCGGCGGAGATGTCGAGCGCATTCAACCAGACCTGGGCACGACCTGGACATCCCCGACGAACCGCCTGTGCGCCGGGACCGGGAGCGGACGGCGGATCAGCCGTCGTACGCCGCCCGCAGCGGACCGAGTTCGAGCTTGGCCTGCGTCATCATCACGTCGACGACGCGCTGGACGCGGGCGGGGTCCGGGTCCTGCAGCATCGCGAGGAACTCGACCGGGACCACCTGCCAGGACAACCCGAAGCGGTCCTTGAGCCAGCCGCACTGCGACTCCTGACCGCCGTCGGTGAGCGCCGCCCAGTACGCGTCGACCTCCTCCTGCGACTCGCACTCGACGACGAACGACACCGCCTCGGTGAACGGGAACTGCGGGCCGCCGTTGATAGCGGCGAACCGGTGCCCGGCGAGCTCGAAGTCGGCCGACACCGCTGTGCCATCGGGCTGGCGGAACACGTCGCCGACCGTCGCGTCGGGGAACACGCTCGCGTAGAAGGTGATGGCCTCCTCGAGGTTGCCGTCGAACCACAGGCTCGGCACGATCGCGCGCATCGTCGTCTCGCTTCGTCGGTCTTGCGGGCGGCCGGACGACCACCCACCGGTTCCGACGCGTCCCGGGGGCCGAACTCATCGCGCGCCCCTGGCCCCGCGTCGGGTGGGCGGGGACGGCGGGGACCGCCCTACGCGGACGCCTTCTTCCGCGTCGTCTTCGCCGTCGTCTTCTCCTTCGAGGACGACGAGCGGCCCGAGGTCTTCTTGGCCGCGGGCTTCGAGCCCTCGTCCTTCGCGCCACCGCCCTTGGCCCGGGAACCGGAGGAGCCCTTGCCCGACGACGAGGCGGCCTTGCGGCCCGAGCCGCCCTTCGCCGTCGACCCGCCGGACGACCCCGACCCGCCGGCGCGGCTGCTCTTCGAGGACGCGACGGACTTGCGCAGCGCCTCCATGAGGTCGATCACCTCGGCGCCCTCGCCCTTCTCGGGCTGCTCGCCGAACGTCTCGGCGGTGTCGAGCGCGTCCCCCTGCTCGAGCTTGGCCTCGATGAGCTGGCGGAGCTGCACCTGGTAGTCGTCCTCGTACTCCTCGGGCGTGAAGTCCGCCTCGAAGCTCGCGACGAGCTGCGCGGACATGGCGAGCTCCTTGTCGGTCACCTTCGCCTCGTCGTCCAGCGAGGGGAACGCGGCCTCGCGCACCTCGTCGGCCCACAGCAGCGTCTGGAGCACGAGCACGTCGTCGCGCACGCGCATCGCAGCGAGCCGCGTGCGCTGACGCAGCGCGAACTTCACGATCGCCGTCCGGTCGGTCTCCTCGAGCGTGCGCCGCATGAGCACGTACGCCTTGTTGGACTTCGAGTCGGGCTCCAGGTAGTAGCTGCGGTCGAGCAGGAGCGGGTCGATCTGCTCGCTCGGCACGAACTCGACGACCTCGATCTCGCGGCTGCGCTCGGCGGGCAGCGCCGCGAAGTCCTCGCCCGTGAGCACGACGGTGCGCTCGCCGTCGTCGTACGCCTTGTCGATGTGCTCGTACGGCACGACCTCGCCGTCGATCTCGCACACGCGCCGGTAGCGGATGCGCCCGCCGTCCTTGTCGTGCACCTGGTGCAGCGGCACGTCGTGGTCCTCCGTCGCGGAGTACACCTTGACGGGGACGTTGACGAGACCGAACGTGATGGCGCCCTTCCAGATGGCCCTCATGCGTCCATGGTGGCGCCCTGCGCGCCCGCCCGCGAGGGGGCGGCGGCTCCGGGTCGCAGGCGAGCGACGCGCGCCCCCGCCCGACGACGCCCGCGTGTGGGTGGCCCGCGGCACCATGGTCTCGTGGCGGGGACGAGGTTCGAGTTCGAGGCAGAGCTGTGGCGGTGGGAGGCGCGCACCGACAGCTGGGTGTTCGCCGCGCTGCCGGAGGACGTGAGCGACGAGATCGCGGAGCTGCCCCTCCCGCCCGCGGGGTTCGGCTCGGTCAAGGTCGAGGTGACGCTCGGGGCGCAGCGCTGGTCGACGTCGGTGTTCCCCGACGCGGGGCGCAAGACGTTCGTCGTGCCCATCAAGGCCGCGGTGCGGCGCGCCGAGGGCGTCGACGTCGGCGACCGGGTGACGATCGGCGTCGAGACCCTGCTCTGACGGGCGTCAGCCGAGCAGGCCGACGTGCAGCGCGCGCAGGACGGCGCGCGTGCGGTCGCGCGTCCCCAGCTTGAGCAGCACGGTCGACACGTGGTTCTTCACGGTCCCCTCGGCGAGGAAGAGCGCGTGCGCGATCTCGCGGTTGGAGAACCCCGCCGCGACGAGACGGAGCACCTCGAGCTCACGGTCGGTCAGCTCCTGCACCGGGCCGGTGCCGTCGTCCAGGTCGTCGGCGGGGACGGTCCCGGCTCGCACCGCCCGGAGGAGACGGTCGGTGATCGACGGCTGCACGAGGGTGCCGCCGGTGGCGAGCGCGCGGACGGCGCCCGTGAGCTGCTCGAGCGTCACGTCCTTGAGGAGGTAGCCGCGGGCTCCCGCCCGCAGGGCGCGGAGCACGAGCGCGTCGTCGTCGAACGTCGTGAGCACGAGGACGGGCACGTCGTGCCCGCTCTCGGCCATCGCCTCGAGAGCCCAGATGCCGTCGTGGCGCGGCATGCGCAGGTCGAGCAGGACGACGTCGGGCTCGTGCTCGCGCACGGCCGCGAGCGCCGTCATCCCGTCCTCCGCCTCCGCGACGACGGTGATGTCCGGCGCGAGCTCGAGGAGGCTGCGGATCCCCTGCCGCACGAGGGTCTGGTCGTCGACGAGCAGGACGCGCACCGCGGGGTCGCTCATGCTCCGGTCACGGTCGAGCCGACCGGTCCGGCACCCCGCACGAGGGCTCGGCCGTCGCCGTCGACGCGGCGGCGCTCGACGACGCTCCGCCGCACGGGGTCGAGCTCGACCTCGACCCGGAACCCGTTCCGCCCGTCGAGCCGGACGGTCCCGCCGGCGGCGCGGACCCGCTCCTCGATCCCCCGCAGCCCGTTGCCGGGCTCCACACGCGCGGCGCCCCACCCGTCGTCCTGCGCGACGAGCCGCACCCGGCCCTCGTCGGCGGTGACGACGACGTCGAGCACGGTCGCCTCGGCGTGCCGGATCGCGTTGGTCAGCGCCTCCTGGACCACGCGCACGAGCACGACCGTCTGGTCCTCGTCGACCGTGACGTCGTCGGCGACGGCGACTCGCACGCGCGGCACGGTCACCCGCTCGGCGAGCGCGCCGAGCGACTCCTGCAGGCTGGGCGCCTGCCGCCGCAGCTCGCCCACCGTGGCGCGCACGTCGCCGAGCAGCTCACGGGCGACGTCCTTGGCCCGGAGCACGTGCTCGCGCGCCGGGCCGCCGTCCTGGTGGCTCGCCGTCTCCAGCTCGAGGGCGAGCACGGTGAGCTGGTGGCCGAGGACGTCGTGCAGCTCACGCGCGATCCGCAGGCGCTCCTGGGAGCGCGTCGACTCGTCCCGCAGCACCGCCGCCGCGCGCAGCTCGACGTGCGCGACGGCGAGCTGCTCGCGCATGCGGCGCTCGCGCTGGAGCGCGAGGGTCGAGCCGACGCTCGCGACCTGGAGCAGCAGGTAGATCGTCGCGGTGAGCAGGGCGTCGGTCGCCGAGCCGCGCAGCCCGACGGCGGCACCGACGACCACGGCGTTCACCGCGACGACGACCGCGACGACCGGCACGGGCACCACGTACACGCTCAGCGCCGCGACGACGACGAGCAGGATCGGGAGCCAGCCCGCGCCGGGCGCCGTGAGCACGAGCGTCCCCACGAGCACGACCTGCGCGCCCAGCAGCGTGTACGCGCGGGGCGTGGCGAAGCCCGACCCGAGGACGATCCCGACGGTGGCGAGGACGAACGCCGCGAACACCGCGAGCCAGGCCACGACGGGGAGCGTCAGGGCATCGGGGGCGGCGATCGGGACGAGCGCCCCGATGCCGAGGATGACGACGAGCATCGCGATGCCCGCCCACACCTCCGGGTCGGTCCGTCGCATCCCTCCACCCTACGGACCCGCCGGCCGGGCGCGACGTGCCGGAAGTCATGGGCGGGGTCGGTGACGACCGGCACGCGCGGGCCGGTCCCCGCGGTCCCTAGCGTCGGAGCACGCACCTGGGCAGGACGACCCGAACGGTGGCACGCACGCCGCGGACGAGCAGGAGGACGACATGGACGCCGTCGACGCACGGAACCTCACGAAACGCTACCGCCGCAAGGGAGGGACCACGACGGCGGTGGACGACGTCAGCCTCGTCGCCGTCGAGGGCGAGGTCCTGGGGATCCTCGGTCCCAACGGTGCGGGCAAGACGACCACGGTCGAGATGGTCGCGGGCGTGCGCCGACCCGACCACGGGTCCGTGCGGGTGCTCGGCCTCGACCCGTTCTCCGACCGTGCCGCGGTGCGCCAGGTGCTCGGGGTGCAGCTCCAGTCGGGCTTCCTGCACGGCGCGCTGACGGTGCGCGAGCTCGCGCACCTCTACCGCACGTTCTACGGCGCGGGCCGCGACCCCGACGAGCTGGTCGCGACGCTCGGGCTCGAGGAGCAGCGCGACGTACGCTACGAGCGGCTCTCGGGGGGCCAGCAGCAGCGGGTCGCGATCGTCCTCGCGCTCGTCGGGGACCCGCGCGTCGTGATCCTCGACGAGCTCACCACGGGGCTCGACCCGCAGGCGCGCCGCCAGGTGTGGGGCGTCGTCGAGGACCTGCGCGACGGCGGAGCGACCGTGCTCCTCGTCTCGCACCTCATGGAGGAGGTCGAGCGGCTGTGCGACCGCGTGACCCTGATCGAGAGCGGTCGTGTCGTCGCGCACGACACCCCGGCCGGGCTGGTCGCGGGCGCCGGGCTGGACCAGCGCGTGCGCTTCCGCGTCGCGGAGCCGCTCCCGTCCGCGCTCCTGGACCGCGTCCCCGGCGTGGAGGACGTCGCGGTCCGCGGGGACCAGGTCGTGGTGACCGGGCGCGGCGACCTGCTCCAGGAGGTGAGCACCGCGCTCGTGCGGGCCGGCGTCGTCGCGACCGAGACCCGGCTCGAGCGCGCGACGCTCGACGACGCGTTCCTCGCCCTGACGGGACGCCCGCTGACCGACGACCTGCCGGGCGAGTCCCGGGCGACGACCGCCCCGACCGAGGAGGCCGCATGACCACCACCGTCCCCGCCGTCACGACCCCGTCCGGACGGGGCGCCTCGACGCGTCCCGGGCCGCGCGCGTGGGCGGCGCTGGTCGGCGCCGAGGCGCGGATGGTCGCGCGCGACACCGCCGGGCTCGTCATGCCGTTCGGCATGCCCGTGCTGATCCTCGTCATGTACGGGCTCAGCGACGCCACGACGACGGTCCTCCCGGGCTCGGGCGGACGGACGGCGTTCGACGTCTTCGTCGTGCCGGTCGTGCTCGCCGTCGTCGTCGGCATGATCGGCGTCGTCAACATGCCGAGCTTCCTGGCCTACTACCGGCGGTCCGGCATCCTCAAGCGTCTGTCCGTCACGCCCGCGTCGCCCGCGATGGTGCTCGTCGCGCAGGTCGTGGTGAGCCTTGCCCAGACCGCCGGGGGCGTCGCGCTCGCCCTCGGCGTCGCGACGGTCGCGTTCGACGCACGGCTCCCCGCCTCCCCCGGGGTCGCGCTCGGCGTGCTCGCCCTGGCGTCGGCGGCGATGTACGCGGTCGGGATGCTCGTGGCCGCCGTCGCGCCGACCCCGAACGCCGCGCTCGCGCTCGGCCTCGTCGCGTTCTTCGCGTTCGGGGCGACGGGCGGCATGTTCGGCGCCGTGTCGAACCTCCCCGAACCGGTCGCGCGGGTCGGGGAGATGCTGCCCTTCGGCGCCGCGGTGCAGGCGCTCGGCGACGCGTGGGCAGGGCAGCCCGTGGAGCCGGCGCACCTCGTCGCGCTCGGCGGCGCGGTCGTCGTCGGGACCGTCGGCGCGGCGCGCTGGTTCCGCTGGACCTGAGGCCGGCTCCGCCGGCCACCGGCGCCGCCCATCCGCGGGGTGGGTGGCGTCAGCCGTCGTGGCGGCGCTCGTGGAACGCCTCGTCGGCGACCTGCGCCGTCCGCATGAAGCTCTCCATCACCTCGCGCGGCGTGGCGAGCTCGTCCGTGTTCTCCGTGGGCTCGGGCACGCCGTCGAGGCCGCGCACCTCGTCGTGGATGCGCTCCATCGTCGTGTCGAGCGTCGCGGCGACGTCGGCCGCGAGCTTGAGGGCGTCGGTGAGGTGCTGCGGCACGTCCCGCTGGTACTTGTAGTAGATCTTGTGCTCGAGGCTCGCCCAGAAGTCCATCGCGATCGTCCGGAGCTGGATCTCCACCACGACGTCCTCGACGCGGTCCGACAGGAACACCGGCACCTGCACGATGAGGTGCAGGCTCTTGTACCCGTTGCCCTTGGGGTGGGCGATGTAGTCGCGCTCCTCCAGGACCGTGAGGTCGCGCTGGCCGACGAGCAGGTCCCGCACGCGGTAGATGTCCGAGACGAACGCGCACGTCACGCGCACGCCCGCGACGTCGAACATGCTCTCCCGCACGCCCTCCGGAGTGAGCGGGATCCCCTTGCGCCGCGCCTTCGCGACGATCGAGTCGAGCGACTTCAGGCGCGAGCCGAGGTGCTCGATGGGGTTGTCGTCGTGGACGTGCCGGAACTCGTCGCGCAGGACGGTGATCTTGGTCATCACCTCGTCGATGCCGAACTTGTAGTTCATCATCAGGCGCCGGAACTCGCGGACGCGCGGACCGATCTCCGCGGGGAGCGGTACGTCGTCGGTCGTCAGGTGCGTCACGGTGTTCCTCTCGGTCCTGCCTCGTCCCGGCGGTCTCCCCGGCTGGGTCGGACCGCCTCCTCCAGTGTGCACGGTCGGGGGCGCCGGGAAGTTCCCGCGGCGGCCCGCGGGCAGGGCCCTTGGTCCCGCGTCGGGTCCCGTCCGGCGGGCGGCGCGGACCCGTGCGCGCCACGATGGGCCCATGGCCACCTCATCGAGCCGCGGCGCGGGCGAGACGGTGAGCGTCGGGGGCCACCGCCTGCGGCTCACCAACCTCGACAAGGTCCTCTACCCCGCCACCGGCACGACGAAGGCGGACGTCCTCGCGTACCTCGCGGCCGTCGCCGACGTCATGCTCCCCCACTGCGCCCACCGGCCCGCGACGCGCAAGCGCTGGCCGGACGGGGTCGACGGGCAGGTGTTCTTCCAGAAGAACGCGGGGCAGGGCGTGCCGTCGTGGGTGCGCACGCGCCGCATCCAGCACAAGAGCAGCGCGAACGACTACGTGCTCGTCGACGACCTGGCCACGCTGACGTGGCTCGGCCAGACAGCGTCGCTGGAACTGCACGTGCCGCAGTGGCAGTTCGGCCGCACCGGGGTCCACCTGAACCCGGACCGGCTCGTCCTCGACCTGGACCCGGGGCCCGGGGCCGGGCTGGCCGAGTGCGCGGAGGTCGCGCGCCTGGCCCGGCAGATCCTGCAGGGCATGGGGCTCGAGCCCCTGCCCGTGACGAGCGGGTCCAAGGGCATCCACCTGTACGCCGCGCTCGACGGCAAGCAGGACGCCGCGGCCGTCTCCGCCGTCGCGCACGAGCTCGCGCGCTACCTCGAGGCCGAGCACCCCGACCTCGTCGTGAGCGACATGAAGAAGTCGCTGCGCGGCGGCAAGGTGCTCGTCGACTGGAGCCAGAACAACGGCAACAAGACGACCATCGCGCCGTACTCGCTGCGCGGGCGCGAGCACCCGACCGTCGCCGCGCCCCGCACGTGGGAGGAGCTCGACGACCCCGACCTGCGGCACCTCGACAAGGACGAGGTGGTCGAGCGCGTGCGCACGATCGGCGACCCGCTCGCGGCCCTCACCCTCGGCCACCTCTCCGCGCTCGAGCCCACGCCCGAGCGCATGGCGACGTTCGAGCGCAAGGGCGCTGCGACGTCGGGCAGCGGCGGAGACGGCCCCGGGGCGAGCGACGACGACCGACCCGACCGCTTGCACCGGTACCGCTCGATGCGTGACGCCCAGCGCACGCCCGAGCCGGTGCCGGACGACGCACCGCCCCCGAGCGCGGGCAACAGCTTCGTCATCCAGGAGCACCACGCCCGGCGGCTGCACTGGGACTTCCGGCTCGAGCACGACGGCGTCCTCGTGAGCTGGGCGCTGCCCCGCGGCGAGCCGACCGACCCGAAGAAGAACCACCTCGCCGTCCAGACCGAGGACCACCCGCTCGCGTACGGGTCGTTCGAGGGCACGATCCCGCAGGGCGAGTACGGAGCGGGCGAGGTGACGATCTGGGACGCCGGAACGTACGAGCTCGAGAAGTGGCGCGACGGCAAGGAGGTCATCGTCACCCTCCACGGCGAGCAGCACGGCACGCGCCGACTCGCCCTCATCCACACGGGCGGCCGCGACGGTCGCGACGAGGACAACTGGCTCATCCACCTCATGGCCCCGCGTGGTGAGACGAAGAAGGCGAGCGCCCCACCCGCCACCCGACCCGACCCCAGCCACGACGAACCACAGCCCGCGCGGACCGACTGGCGGCCCATGCTCGCCTCGCCCGCGTCGGCCGGCGACCTGCACGACGGCGACGACTGGGCCTTCGAGATGAAGTGGGACGGGTTCCGGGCTCTGGCGCACGTGTCGCGCGGTCACGTGCGGCTCGTGAGCCGCTCGGGCAAGGACATGACCGTGACGTACCCGGAGCTGCAGGCGCTCGCCGAGCAGGTCCCGGCCGCGGCGCTGCCCGTCGTGCTGGACGGCGAGATCGTCGCGCTCGACGCGCGGGGGCGGCCGAGCTTCCGGCGCCTGCAGCAGCGCGCGAACATCGCCAAGCCGGGGGACGTCGCGGCGGCGCGGCGCAAGGTCACCGTCGACCTCATGGTGTTCGACGTCCTGGAGACCGCGGGCCGCTCGCTCGCCAAGCGCCCGTACGACGAGCGGCGCTCGGTGCTGGAGGAGGCGCTGGGCGACGCACGCGCGCCGGTCCACGTGCCGCCCGCGTTCGACGGCGACCTCGACGCGGCGATGGAGACGTCGAAGCGGCTCGGCCTGGAGGGCGTCGTCGCCAAGCGGCGCGACGGCACGTACTCGTCCGGCCGCCGGTCGACGCTGTGGCTCAAGCTCAAGCACGCGCAGTCGCAGGAGGTCGTCGTCGTGGGGTGGCGGCCGGGACACGGCGACCGGACGCACCTCGTCGGGTCGCTCCTGCTCGCGGTGCCCGACGGCGACCGGCTGGTCTACGTGGGCCGCGTCGGGTCGGGCTTCACGGACGCCGAGCGACGCGACCTCGTCGCCGAGCTCGGCCGGATCGAGCGCACGACGGCGCCCGCGACGGGAGTGCCCCGCGAGGACGCGCGGGACGCGCGCTGGGTCTCGCCGCGTCGGGTCGCCGAGGTCGTCTACGCCGAGTGGACGGGGCCCGGCGAGGGCGAGGGCGACGACATCCCGTTCGGCAAGCTGCGGCACCCCGTGTGGAAGGGGTGGCGGCACGACAGGTCGCCGGCCGACGTCGTGCGCGAGGAGCCCGCGACGCTCGACAGGTGACGGACCGTCGACGGCCCGTTGACGCGGCCCGCGACCCGCGGGACCGTTGCTGCGTCGAGGTTCCTCGGCGCCCCTCCGACGCAGGACGGTGACCATGACCGACACGTCCTCCGCACCTCCCGCCCCCGAGCGCCCGCCCCGGCTCCCGCCGCGCTGGTTCGTCCGCACGGCCTGGGTCGTGCACCGCGCGTACTACCGGGTCACGGGTCACCGGCGGGGCCTGTGGCGCCCGCAGCCCGAGAAGTGGGGCACGCTCCTGCTCCGCACGGTCGGGCGGCGATCCGGCCGCGAGCACGACGTGATCGTCGGCTACGTCGAGGACGGCCCGAACCTCGTCACGCTCGCGATGAACGGCTGGGCCGCGCCCGAGCCGGCGTGGTGGCTCAACCTCCAGGCGCACCCCGACACCACCGTCGAGCTGCACGGCGAGACGCGCGCCGTCCACGGTCGCGCGGCCGAGGGGGCGGAGCGCGCCCGGCTCTGGGAGCGGTGGCGCACGTTCGACCACGCGCTGGACGGGTTCGCCGCGCGCCGCCCGACCGAGACCGCGGTCGTCGTGCTGGAGCCCCGTCCCGCAGAGGCGCCGGCCGGCGACGGCGCGTAGGGCGAGGGGCGCTGCCGACGCGTCCCGCCGGTCGTCACCCGGTGCTCGGCGCGGCTCTCGGCCTGGTCCGGAACCGGTCCGGGACGTCGAAGGGGCGTCCGTGCAATTGGTATACCATTTCGCCATGGCACATCTCCCCCTTCCCGGTGGCGCCGCGCCCCTGCGGCGGCGTACGCGCCGCACCCGGCGCGCCGTCGCGGCGTGGGCGACGGCCGTCGTCGTCGGCCTGCTCGCCGCCTGCTCGCCGGGCGATCCGGGCGATCCGGGCGACGCTGCCTCTCCCGATCCCGCGCGGACCCCCGGCGCCACGTCCCCCGCCCCGACCCCTGCGCCCGACCCCTCGGACGAGCCCGCGGTCCCCGGGGAGCCGGTGGAGGCCCCCGCGCGCTACCTGCTCGCGACGGAGGCCGAGTCCGACGGGCTCGCCGTCGTCGATCCGACGATCCGGGACGGGAGCGCCGTCGTCGACCGCGTCGAGGTCGGCGCCGCGCCCTGGGGGATCGCCGTGCACGCCCCGACGATGCGCGCGTACGTCTCGACCGCGCAGGGCGTCGCGGTCGTCAACCTCACCACGCGCGAGCGCGTCGACCTGATCCCCTACCGAGACACGCCCGCCCGGGTCGGGTTCGGCGAGTACCGACGCGGCGGCATGGGCGTCGCGGTGTCGCCGGACGGCACCCGCGTCTACGTGGCCGTCCACCGGGGCGACTCGTCCACGCTCGAGACGATCGACGTCGCCGCGCGCGAGGTCCTCGCGAGCACGCCCGTGGGCCTGCGGCCGTTCGACGTGCTCGTCGCGGCCGACGGCCGCGAGGTCTACACGGTCGACCACGACGAGTTCTCCGTGCACGTCGTCGACACCACGACGTTCGAGGCCCGGCGGATCGAGGTCGCCCCCTTCGGCACGGAGGGCGGCCTCGCGTCGTTCGAGAAGCCGCACTACGCCGTCCTCGACGACGACGGGTCACTCCTCCTCCCCTACCAGGGACGCGTCCTGGTCCGTCTCGACCCGGCCACCGGCACGACGACGACGGTGCCGTCCGCGGCCGACAGCCACCAGCACGGCGTCGCCCGCGCGCCCGACGGCCGCGTCGTCGTCGTGGGCAACGGCCCGTTCGGCAACGCCGCGGGCGGCCCCAACGTGGCCGTGCTCGACCCCGCGACCGGGTCGGAGCAGGTCGCGCCGCTGACGCGCCGGCACGAGACCGCGACCACGTGGACCGACCCCGCGACTGGGGCCCTCAACGCCGTGCTCGCCGGCGGCTACACCCAGGCCGAGGCGTGGGACGGCGCGACCGTCGTCGACCTCGCCACCCTCGCCACGTACGAGATCCAGATCCCCGGACGGCCCCAGGTCGTCGTCCCGCTCCCGGAAGGACCCGCCGCATGACCAGCCCGAGCGCCCCCGAGACCGTCACCGTCCTGCGCGACGTCCGCCCCTGGGGCGGCGAGCGGGTCGACCTGCACGTCGCCGACGGACGGATCGCCGCGGTGACGCCGCACGACCCTGCCGCGCCCGCGCCGTCGGGCACGTCGTCGGACGCGCCGGCCGCCGGGGCGGACGGGGTCGTCGACGGACGCGGTCTGCTCGCGCTGCCCGGCCTCGTCAACGCCCACGCGCACGTCGACAAGAGCTGGTGGGGCAAGCCGTGGGTCAGCTACGGCGGCGAGGCGACGACGCAGGGCCGCATCGCGCACGAGCGCGCGCACCGCGACGAGCTCGGGATCCCCGGCGTCGACGTCACGCTCGCGGTGCTGCGCGAGTTCGTCCGCCACGGCACGACGGCGATCCGCACCCACGTGGACGTCGACCTCGGCCTGGGCCTGCGCGGCATCGAGGTCGTGCGCGAGGCGCTCGCCGCGCTCGGCGGCGCCGTGCACGCCGAGATCGTCGCGTTCCCCCAGGACGGCGTGCTGCGTCGCCCGGGCGTGCTCGACCTCCTCGACGCGGCCGCCGCCGCGGGGGCCGAGCACGTCGGCGGGCTCGACCCCGCGTCGATCGACCGCGACCCGGTCGGCCAGCTCGACGGGCTCTTCGCGATCGCCGAGCGCCGCGGCGTCGGGATCGACGTGCACCTCCACGACGGCGGCGACCTCGGCGCGTTCCAGGTCGAGCTCATGATCGACCGCACGCTGCGCGCGGGGCTCCAGGGCAAGGTCAACGTCGCGCACGGCTTCGCGGTCGGCGACGTCCCGGCGTCGCGCCAGGCGGACCTCGTCGCCGCGATGGGCGAGGCGGGCATCACCATGACGACCGTCGCGCCGATCGGCGCCGCGCCCCTGCCCGTGCACGCGCTGCGCGCCGCGGGCGTCGCCGTCGGGCTCGGCACGGACGGGATCCGCGACCTGTGGTCGCCGTACGGGACCGGGGACCTCCTCGCCCTCACGACGCAGCTCGCGCGCCTGTCGCGGTTCCGGTACGACGAGGAGCTCGTCACCGCGGCGCGCGTCGCGACGTCCGACGCCGCGCGCTTCGTCGGCCGCGACGTGCACGACCTCGTCGTCGGCGCGCCCGCGGACGTCGTCCTCGTGGACGCCGAGAACGTGCCCGACGCCGTCGTGCGCGCCCCGCGCCGCGCGCTCGTCGTGGCCGCGGGCCGGGTCGTCGCGCGCGACGGCGACGTGCTCGTCTGAGCCCTCCCCGAGGCGGGCCGTCGCCCGGCCGCCACCCGCGCGCGGCCGGGCGATGAGTTCGTGGGGCACCGGTCGTCTACCTCCACGACACACGTACCGGGCGAACCGCCCACGACGCCGGAGGCACACTCATGAGCACGCAGATCTTCGTCAACCTGCCCGTCAAGCACCTCGACGCCTCCAAGGCGTTCTACACGTCCCTCGGGTACTCGGTGAACGAGCAGTTCACGGACGAGAACGCGTCCTCGATCGTCCTCAGCGACACGATCTACGTCATGCTCCTCACCGAGGAGTTCGCGAAGCGGTTCACGAACAAGTCGATCGCCGACGCCACGGCGACGACCGAGGTCATCAACGCCCTGAGCGTCGGCACGCGCGAGGAGGTCGACCGCCTGGCCGACGCCGCGTTCGCCGCCGGCGCCACCCCGGTCAAGGACCCCCAGGAGGAGGGCGGGTTCATGTACTCCCGCAGCTTCGCCGACCTCGACGGCCACCAGTGGGAGGTCCTCTTCATGGACCCGACCGCGTTCGAGGGCTGACGCACCGCACGAGGTAGAGCGTCCGGTCTCGAGGTAGAACCCCGCGTGTCCTCCCTCGAGACCGGACGCTCTCTCTCGTGACGGTCGGTCTCGGGAATCGGGCGGGCGCGCGTGCCGTTGCCGCCATCATGCGAGCCATCACCTACTCCCGCTACGGCGGCCCCGACGTCCTCGAGACGACCGAGCTCCCGACCCCCAAGGTCGGGCCCGACTCCGTGCTCGTGCGCGTGCGCGCCGCGAGCGTCAACCCGGTGGACTGGAAGGTCCGCGAGGGCTACCTCGACCAGATCATGGACGTGGCGTTCCCCGTCGTCCCCGGCTGGGACGTCGCGGGCGTCGTCGAGCGCGTGGGCCTGGACACGCCCGAGCTCCAGGTGGGCGACGAGGTGTACGGGTACGTGCGCAAGGACGTCATCGGCGGCGAAGTGTCGGGCGGGACGTTCGCCGAGCTCGTCGCGGCGCCGGTCCGCACGCTCGCGCGCAAGCCCGCGGCGTGGTCGTTCGAGGAGGCCGCCGCCGTGCCGCTCGCGGGTCTGACGGCATTCCAGACGATCCGGCGCGCGGGGGTCGCGGCGGGGCAGACGGTCCTCGTGCACGCCGCGGCCGGCGGCGTCGGGTCGTTCGCCGTGCAGATCGCGCGGGCGCTCGGCGCGCGCGTGATCGGCACCGCGTCCGAGCGCAACCACGACTTCCTGCGCTCGCTCGGCGCCGAGCCGGTCACGTACGGCGACGGGCTCGCGGACCGCGTCCGGGCGCTCGCGCCCGAGGGCGTGGACGTCGTCCTCGACTACGTGGGCGGCGACGCGCTCGACACCGTGCCCCAGGTGCTGCGCGACGGCGGCACGGTCGCCTCGATCACGGAGGCCCGGGCGCGCGACGAGCTCGGCGGGCACTACGTGTGGGTGCGCCCCGACGCGGCGGACCTCGCGGAGCTCGCGCAACTCGGCGAGGAGGGCGTACTGCGTCCGGAGGTCGCGGAGGTGTTCGACCTCGCCGACGCCGCCGACGCGCACCGCGCGAGCCAGTCCGGCCACGTGCGCGGCAAGATCGTCGTCCGGGTCTGACCCCCGCGACATCGACCCGAGCGTCCCCAGATCGACCCACCGAGGGTCGATCTCGGCCGCTCGGGTCGATCTCGTCGTCGTCAGGCGTCCGGCAGCTCCCGCAACGGCGACGTGAGGTCGCCACCCGCGTCTCCCGTGTTCACGGTCCCTCGGCGCTCGACGAGCACGGCGGAGGTCTCGACGGCGGCCCGCGGCCGGTGCTCGACACCCCGCGGCACGACGAACAGGTCGTGCGGCCCCAGCACGACCGCCCGCTCGACGCCGTCCTCGCGCAGGTCGATCGTCAGCTCGCCCGCGAGCACGAGGAACAGCTCGTCGGTGTCGGGGTGGGTGTGCCAGACGAACTCGCCGCGCACCTTGACCACCTTGACGTCCTGGTCGTTGAGGCTCGCGACCCGGTGGGGCTGCCAGTGCCCGTCGAACGTGTCGAGGGCGGCGAAGAGGTTGCGCGCGTCGGTCATGTGCCCACCCTGCCACTCCCCTGCGCGCCGCGAGATCGACCCGCACGTCCGAGATCGACCCTCAGAGGGCCGACGTCGGAGCGCTCGGGTCGATCTCGCGGGTGAGCGGTGCCACGCTGGCACCATGAGCAGCACCGACGCCGCACGTCCGGGGGCCGCGTTCGGCCCCGAGGTCTACGCCGCCCGCCGCGAGCGCGCCGCCGCGCACGCCCGCGACGCCGGGCTCGCGGGGCTCCTCGTCTCGCCGGGGCCCGACCTCGCCTACTTCACCGGCTACGCGCCGCCGGACACCGAGCGCCTCACGCTGCTCGCCATCCCCGCGGGCGAGCCCGGCGCACGGGCCGGCGCGTCCGTCGTCGTGCCGCTGCTCGAGCGCGGCGACCTGGTCTCGGCCCCGGGCGCCGACGGGCTCGACGTCGTGACCTGGCGCGACGGCGACGACGAGCACGACGCCGCCGCACGCCTCCTCGACGGGACCGGCACCTATGCCGTCTCGGACTCGACGTGGGCGCTGCACGTGCTCGGTCTCCAGCGAGCCCTCCCGGACGCGCGGTTCACCGCGTTCACCGACGCCGTCCCGACGCTGCGCGCCGTCAAGGACGCGCAGGAGGTCGAGCGCCTCGCCGCGGCGGGCGCCGCCGCCGACGCCGCCTTCGGCCAGATCCGCGAGGTCGCGTTCGCGGGCCGGCGCGAGCGGGAGGTCGCCGCCGACCTCGACCGGTTCCTGCGCGAGCACGGGCACGAGCAGGTCGACTTCACGCTCGTGTGCGCGGGACCGAACGGCGCCGACCCGCACCACGACGCGGGCGACCGGGTCATCGAGCCGGGCGACCTCGTCGTGCTCGACTTCGGCGGGCTCCGCGACGGCTACGGCTCGGACACGACGCGCACGGTCCTCGTCGACGGTGGCACCGACGACGCGCTCGCCGCGCAGCAGCGCGAGGTCTACGACGTCGTCCGCCGCGCCCAGCAGGCAGGGGTCGACGCCGTACGACCCGGCGCGACGTGCCAGGACGTCGACCGCGCGGCGCGCGCCGTCATCACCGACGCGGGCTACGGCGAGTTCTTCGTGCACCGTACGGGGCACGGCATCGGCACCACGACCCACGAGCCGCCGTACATGGTGGAGGGCGAGGACCGGCCGATCGAGCCCGGCATGTGCTTCTCCGTCGAACCGGGCATCTACCTGCCCGGACGGTTCGGCGTGCGGATCGAGGACATCGTCGTCGCGTTCCCGCCGGACGTGCCCGACGGCGCACGCCGCCTCAACACCTCGACGCACGACCTCCAGACCGTCCGGTGAGGGACCCGGCGCGCTGGCCCGCCGACAACGCGGCCCAGAGCGGGCGGCCCGTGCGCGACCTGTGCCGCCGGGTCCTCGACCTCGCAGGTCCGGGCGACGGGCGCCTCGCGCTCGACCTGGGCTGCGGGGCGGGCGTCGAGACGGCCGCGATGCTCGACGCCGGGTGGCGCGTCGTCGCGCTCGACCCGGCCCCGGGGACCGGCGACCTGGTGCGTGCGGTCGTCGGGCCGGGCGACCGCGGTCGGCTCGCCGTGCACGAGGCCGGCTTCGCGGACGTCTCCAGCCTGGTCCGCCCCGCGGCCGTGCAGCTCGTCCACGCGAGCTACGCGCTCCCGCACGTGCCGCGAGCGGTGTTCGACGACGCGTGGCGGCAGGTCCGCGCCGCGCTCTCCCCGGGCGGGTGGCTCGCCGTCGACCTGTTCGGCGACCGCGACTCGTGGGTCGGCGCGCAGGACGAGACCTTCCTGTCGCGCGCCGAGGTGGACGACCTCCTCGCCGGGCTGGACGTCGTCGTGCTCGACGAGGTCGAGGAGGACGGCGAGGCGTTCAGCGGGCCGAAGCACTGGCACACGTACGCCGTGGTCGCCCGAGCACCGGGCTGAACGTGCACGCTCAGGCGGCGGCGTCCGCGGTCGTGCGCACCTTCTCGTTGCGGATGCCGACCCAGCTCAGCACGCCGCCGAGGACGAGCAGCGCCGCCGTGACGACGAGCGAGCGGTGGAAGCCGTCGAGATCGAGCACGCCGCCGACGATCACGCCCGCGAACGCGATGACGACCAGGCCCGCGACGCGGGACACCGCGTTGTTCACCGCCGAGCCGATCCCGGCGTCCCCTGCGGGGATCGAGCCGAGGATGGCGGACGTGAGCGGGGCCACGGTCATCGCGAGGCCGAGGCCGAAGAGCACGAGGCCCGGCAGGACCTGGGTGACGTAGACGGCGTCGTCGGTCGTCGTGAGCAGCAGCAGATAGCCGGCCCCGCCGACGATCGGCCCGACCGTCATGAACAGGCGCGGGCCGTACCGGCCCGCGAGCGCCCCGAACCGCGTGGACAGCGCGAGGAGCACGAGGGTCACCGGGAGCTGGGCGAGGCCGGCGGCCGTCGCGCTGTACCCGCCGACCTGCTGGAGGAACAGCGTGACGACGAACCCGCCGAAGTAGAGCGCCCCGTAGATGGCCGCCGTCGCGAGGTTGCCCCACGCGAAGTTGCGCACGCGGAACAGGCGCGGCGGGAGCATGGGGTCGGGGGCGCGACGCTCCCACCCGACGAACACCACGAGGCACGCGACCCCGACGACGCACGGCCCCCACACCACCGGGCTCGCCCACCCGAACCGGCCCTGCTCGATGAGCGCGAACACGGTGCCGGCGAGCCCGACGGCGGCGAGCGTCGCCCCGGCGACGTCGATGCGCCGTCGCCCGTCTGGGCCACCCGCGGCCCCCGGCTCCTCCGCCGCGGACCGCGGGACGCCGCGCAGCAGCCACAGCGTCACCGCGACGGGGAGCACGTTGATCCAGAACACCCAGCGCCACGAGATGGTGTCGATGAGGATCCCGCCGAGCAGGGGGCCGACGAGCGACGCGGTGCTGGTCCACGCGGTCCAGGAGCCGATCGCGCGGGACTGCCGCTCGCCGTCGAACGTCGAGATGATCATGGCGAGCGAGCTCGGCACGAGCAGCGCACCCGCGACGCCCTGGAGCCCGCGCGCGACGACGAGGAACAGCCCGTCGGGGGCGAGCGCGCACGCGACCGACGTCACCGCGAAGCCGACGAGGCCGATCGCCATGACGCGGCGCCGGCCGTGGACGTCGGACAGGGAGCCCGCCAGGAGGATGAGCGCGCCGAGCGTGATCATGTACGCGTCGACGGCCCACTGCTGCAGCGCGAGGCCCGTGACCGGCCCGGTCGTCAGCTCGGCGGAGATCGCGGGCAGCGCGACGTTGACCACCGAGCCGTCCAGGAACGACACGAACGACGCGAGGACCGCGACCACCAGCACCCGCTGCTGCACCGTCACCGACCCACCGTACGACTCGACTCTCATGCCGTCCCGGCCGAGGCGACCGGCACGGCGTGACGTGCGGTGCTGCGCACGGCGGCCGGCTCGCCACCATACCTAGAGGTAGGTATGGTGGCGGCCATGACGACGACCGACGCCCGCGCGCGCCTCGTCGCCGCCGCGCAGGAGCTGTTCTGGGCCCAGGGCGTCGGCGCGACCAGCCCGCGCGAGGTCCTCGCCGCGAGCGGCGTGGGCCAGGGCAGCCTGTACCACCACTTCCCCACCAAGCACGACCTCGCCGCGGCGGCCGTCCACGCCACGACGGCCGCCGGGCTCGACGCGGCGCACCGCGACCTCGACGCCGACGGGACCGCCGTCGAGCGCCTCGTCCGCTACCTCGAACGGCCGCGGCCCGCGCTCGCCGGGTGCAAGGTCGGGCGCCTCGTGAGCGACCAGGCCGTCATGGACGACGCCACGCTGGCGGCAGAGGTCCGGACCTACTTCCGCGGGCTCGTCGACCTGGCCGCCGCCGTCCTGGCGGAGGACGGGCTGCCCGACGACGCCGCCCGCGACCGCGCGCTGGCGGCCGTCGCGATCGTGCAGGGCGGGTACGTCCTGGCGCGCGCCCTCGACGACCCCGACGCGATGACCGCCGCCGCGCGGGGCTTCGTCGCGCTGCTCGACCCCCGCCCCGCAGACCCGTTGGAGGACGCATGACCGACACCCCCGACCGCCCGTCCCTGCGCGAGCGCCTGCGCGCGCTCCCGGTGTTCGGCGACGACCTGCCCGGCCTCGACGTCGACGCAGCACCGGACGAGCCGAGCACCCTCTTCGTCCGCTGGCTCGAGGAGGCGATCGACGCGCGCCTGCCCGCACCGCACGCCGCGACCCTCTCGACCGCCGACGCGAGCGGCCGGGTCGACGCCCGGACGCTGATCCTCAAGGACGTCGACGGCGACGGCTGGGTCTTCGCCACCCGCGCCGACTCGCCCAAGGGCCTGGCGCTCGCGCAGAACCCGAACGCCGCACTGACGTTCTTCTGGCGCGAGCACGGCCGCCAGGTGCGGGTGCGCGGTCCGGTGGTCCCGCTCGGCTCCGACGCGTCCGCCGCCGACTTCCTCGCGCGCTCCGACGCCTCCCGCGCGACCGCGCTCGCGGGACCGCAGAGCGACCCGCTCGCGTCGCAGGACGCGTACCGGACCGCGTGGGACGCGGCGCTCGCACGGGTCCGCAGCGAGCCCGGCCTCGTCCTCGACGCGTGGACCGCGTACGCCCTGGAGCCCACGAGCGTCGAGTTCTGGGCGTCCTCGCCCGAGGGCCAGACCCGCCTCCGCTACGCCGCCGCCGCGGACACCCGGACCGCAGCACCCCCCACCTGGACGAAGGAGCTCCTGTGGCCCTGACCGGAACCAGCCCGCTCGCCCTCCCCGACGTCGAGGACGCGCGCCACGACGCACGGTCCGCGCTCGCCGCCGTCACCGCCGCGACGCGCACCCTCGGCGACGACGGCCTCGCCGGCCCCTCGACCCTTCCCGGCTGGTCGCGCAGCCACGTGCTCGCGCACGTCACGGCGATCGGCGAGGCCATGGCCCGACAGGCGGAGCACGCCGCCCGCGGCGCGCTCGTCGAGGTGTACGACGGCGGAGCCGCCGGCCGCGAGGCCGGCATCCAGGCGGGCGCGCGCCGGTCCGTCGCCGCGCACGTCGTCGCGCTCGAGACGCTCGCCGAACGCCTCGACGCCGCGTGGCCGGGGCCCGGGTCGTCCGGGTGGGACGCCCCCGTGACTTACCGCGACGGGGCCGTCGCCGACGCGCTCGTCGCATGGTGGCGCGAGGTCCGCATCCACGCCGTGGACCTCGACGCCGGGATCGGCCTCGACACGTGGCCGCGCTCCCTCGACCTCCACCTCCTCGACTTCCTCGGGGTCCGGCTCACGGACGACGTCACGGTCGAGCTCGCGAGCGAGCCCACCGCGCTCGGGGTGGGTCCGGGCGGCCTCCGCCTCGCCGAACCCGGGGTTCCTCCCGACTCCGAGACCCCCCCGGGGACCGACCCCGGGTTCGACGCGCGAGCCGGTGTCGTCGTCCGGGGTCGCCTCACCGACGTCGCCGCCTGGCTCGCGGGCCGCACCGCCGACGCCGAACCCCTCGCCTTCCGCTCCGGCGAACCGGTCGCCCTCCCCGAGATCGGCCCCTGGCCCTCCCCGTACTCGCCGCCGCAATAGACCCGCGGCGGGGTTCGGCGCGCGGCCGAGTCTCGGGCGCGAGCCGAACCCGCGCTCAGCCGTCGAGCCTCTGAGCCCTCCGCGACCTGCTCTCCCTCGGCGGACGGGGGTCCCGGGGTGCGGGTGAGACGTCCGGCCTGTGCCGGTCGGGACGTTCGTCCCGCGAAAGTGTGACGCACGCCCGTGACGGAACCCACACTTAGTGCACTCTTTCACAAGCGTAGAATCGGAGCGTGTCGAGTCGAGCGAGCAACCCCGCAAGCAGCGCAGACCAGATCGACGTAGCACTCATCGGCGGTGGCATCATGAGCGCCACGCTGGGAGCCCTCCTCAAGGTCCTGGAGCCTTCCTGGACCGTGCGCATCTACGAGCGTCTGGACGCTGTGGCGCAGGAGTCGTCGAACCCGTGGAACAACGCCGGGACCGGCCATGCCGCCCTGTGCGAGCTGAACTACACGCCGGAGAAGGCGGACGGCTCGATCGACATCACCAAGGCGGTGAAGATCAACGAGCAGTTCGAGGTGTCGCGCGAGTTCTGGCACCACCTGCTCACCACCGGCGCGCTCCCCCAGCCCGCGAGCTTCATCTCCCGCACGCCGCACATGACCTTCGTGCGCGGCGCGGAGAACGTCGACTACCTGCGCCGCCGGTTCGAGACGCTGCGCCGGCACCCGCTCTTCAGCGAGCTCGAGTTCAGCGACGACCCGGCCGTGATCGCCGAGTGGGCCCCGCTCCTCGTCGCGGAGCGCGACGGCGACGAGCCGGTCGCGGCGACGCGCGCGACGAGCGGCACGGACGTCGACTTCGGCGCCCTCACGCAGCAGCTCGTCGACTACCTCGTCTCGCAGGGCACGCAGCTCTACCTCGAGCACGAGGTGAAGAACCTCAAGAAGACCAAGGACGGCCGCTGGCGCCTGACGGTCAAGGACCGCTCGTGGAACGCCCCGAAGCGCCGCTCGACGGTCGAGGCGCGGTTCGTGTTCGTCGGCGCAGGCGGTGGCGCCCTGCCGCTGCTCCAGGCCGCGGGCATCCCCGAGGCCAAGGGCTACGGCGGCTTCCCCATCAGCGGCGAGTTCCTGCGCACCGACAGCCCCGAGCTCGTCGCGCAGCACCAGGCCAAGGTGTACGGCAAGGCCGACGTCGGCTCCCCGCCCATGTCCGTCCCGCACCTGGACACGCGCGTCGTCGACGGCAAGACCTACCTGATGTTCGGCCCCTATGCCGGGTTCAGCCCCAAGTACCTCAAGAAGGGCAAGTACCTCGGGCTGTTCACGTCGCTGCGCCTGCACAACCTCGGCTCGATGGTCGGTGCGGGCCTGAAGAACCTCGACCTCACCCAGTACCTGGTCGGCCAGCTCCTGGCGAGCCCGGAGACCAAGTTCACGGCGCTCCAGGGCTTCATGCCGACGGCGCACCCCAAGGACTGGGAGACCATCACCGCCGGCCAGCGCGTGCAGGTGATCAAGAGGGACAAGGACGGCAAGGGCGTCCTCGAGTTCGGCACCGAGGTCATCGCCGCCGGCGACGGCTCCATCGCGGGCCTGCTCGGGGCCTCGCCGGGCGCGTCGACCGCGGTCCCCGCGATGATCGACCTGCTGGAGCGCTGCTTCCCCGCGCGTTTCACCAAGTGGCGCCCCGAGCTCGCGACGATGGTCCCGAGCCTCGGCCACGCCCCCTGGGAGGCCGAGGAGCTCGAGGGTCTCGACCAGCTCACCGGCGGCGCGGACGTCGACGCGGTCGGCTCGCGCGCCTGACCAGGATCTGACGCCCCTCCCCCACGACGGCCCGGACCTCCACGAGGTCCGGGCCGTCGCGTCTCTGTCGCCACGTCTCTGTCGCCCCCTCTCTGTCGCGGCGTCTCTGCAGCCGCCTCCTTGCCGTCCTGGCCGTCTCGCGTCCGTCGTCGTGCGTCCGACGCGGGCACCGACCGCGTCAGCGCGGGAGCGGCACGCGCCGCGCCGCGCTCGGCGGACGCCGGTTCGACGTCGGCGGCTCGGCGAGCGTCGCCGACGCCTGCGCCGGGGCACCCCGCACGCCGTCGCGCACGGCAGGGTTCGGGACGACGCGCCGCAGGACGAGCTCGGCCGCGACCTCGTGCGGGTCGACGTGCGCGCCCTGCGCGTCAGGGCGCGAGGCCGCCGCCCGCAGGTCGGCGTCGAGGCGCTGCGCGTCGCGGTCCGGGCGCTCGCCGTCGACCGACCGGTCGCCCCAGGCGCCGGCACCGGGCCACGCGCCGTCGGACCCCGCGGGGAACCACGGTCGCGCGGGGTCCTCGCGCCGCACCGCGAGCGCCGCGACGGTCGGGCCGCCGACGAGGAGAAGAACCACCACACCCCAGATGATGTCCATGCCCCCACCCTTCCGCCGGTCGGCTCCGCCGACGAGTGGCAGGACTGACACCTCTCGACAAGATCCCGCCACGGGCGTAGCGTGCCGTGCATGGTGCACTCCGTCGCTGCCGTCGTGTGCGACGGCCTGGCCCCGTTCGAGTTCGGCGTCGTGTGCGAGGTGTTCGGCCTCGACCGGAGCGAGGACGGCGTCCCGCCGTTCGACTTCCGCGTGTGCGGCCCGGTCGCCGGGTCGCCCGTCCGCACGTCGGTCGGCGCGCAGGTCGTCCCCGACCACGGGCTCGACGCCACGGACGACGCCGACCTCGTCATCGTCCCGGCGATCCGCATCGGCTCGCACTACCCGCCCGAGGTGCTGGACGCGGTCCGACGCGCGTCGGAGCGCGGCGCGCTGCTGCTGAGCGTGTGCTCCGGGGTGTTCGTGCTCGCCGCGGCCGGCGTGATCGAGGGGCGGCGCGTCACGACCCACTGGATGCACGCCGACGAGCTGCGTCGCCGGTACCCGAGCCTGGACATCGACCCGGACGTGCTGTTCGTCGACGACGGCAACCTCGTGACGAGCGCCGGGACCGCAGCGGGGATCGACGCGTGCCTGCACCTCGTGCGGCGCGAGCTCGGGGCCAAGGTCGCGAACACGATCGCGCGGCGCATGGTCGTGGCGCCCCAGCGCGAGGGCGGTCAGCGCCAGTTCATCGAGCGCCCGGTCCCGGAGTGCGAGGAGGACTCGTTCGCCGAGCTGCTGGAGTGGATGACCGAGCACCTCGACGAGCCGCTCACGGTGCGCGACCTGGCGCGCCGGGCCCACACGTCGGAGCGGACGTTCGCGCGCTCGTTCGTCGCCCAGACGGGCACGACGCCGCTCGCGTGGCTGACGTCGCAGCGCGTCGCGCACGCGCAGTCGCTGCTCGAGGAGTCGTCGCTCGACCTCGAGGAGGTCGCGCGGCGCTGCGGGTTCGGGTCGGCGGCGCTCCTGCGCCACCACTTCCGGCGCGCGGTCGGCATCACGCCGACGGAGTACCGCCAGACGTTCCGCTTCGCCGCCTGACGACGACGCCGCCCGTCCGGCTCCTGCGCGAGTTCTTCACGTGACGCGCTCGCGTGCGCAACCTACGGTCCCGTAGGGTGGGGGTCATCTGCAGCACGAGCACCCGCTCACCTCCGCGGCTGGGAAGTCGACACCGACACCCTGCGAGGCCGCACATGACCTCTGCCGCAGTGCGCCCGGGCTTCCGGGCCACCCGTCCCCGCACCGACGAGCCGGGCGCCGTCACCAGCACGTACAGCGCGCTGTCGCGCACCGTGCGCGACGCCGGCCTGCTCCACCGGACGCACGGCTACTACCTGTGGACCCTCGCCGTGCTGACGCTCGCGCTCGGCGGCGCCGTCGCCGGGTTCGTCCTCCTCGGCGACTCGTGGTTCCAGCTCCTGATCGCCGGGGCGCTCGGCCTGGTCTTCACCCAGTTCGCGTTCGTCGCCCACGAGGCGTCGCACCGGCAGGTCTTCGCGTCCGGCCCGGCGAACGACCGCCTGGGTCGCATCCTCGCGAACGGCGTGGTGGGGATCAGCCACTCGTGGTGGATGAACAAGCACACGCGCCACCACGCGAACCCCAACCAGCGCGGCAAGGACCCGGACATCGCCCCGGACGTCGTCGTCTTCCTCGACGAGGACGCCGCCGCCGCGAAGGGCTTCCGCTCGGTGATCAACCGCTACCAGGGGTGGCTGTTCTTCCCGCTCCTCACGCTCGAGGGCCTCAACCTGCACGTCCAGGCGTACCGCTCGCTCCTCGCGGGTGGCCGGACGCGCGGCAACGTCCGCGACCGGGTCCGCGAGCTCGTCATCCTCACGCTGCGCCTGTCGCTCTACGTGGGGGCGATCTTCTGGTTCCTGCCGCTCGGCATGGCGTTCGCGTTCCTCGGCGTGCAGCTCGCCGTGTTCGGCGTCTACATGGGGGCGTCGTTCGCGCCCAACCACAAGGGCATGGCGATCATCCCCGAGAACGCGAAGATCGACTTCCTGTCCAAGCAGGTCCTCACGTCGCGCAACATCCGCGGCGGCTGGTGGATGAACGTCCTCATGGGCGGGCTCAACTTCCAGATCGAGCACCACCTCTTCCCGAGCATGCCGCGTCCCCACCTCGCGCGGGCGCGCGAGATCGTGCGCGAGCACTGCGCGAACCTCGGCCTGCCCTACACGGAGACCAGCCTCGTGCAGTCGTACGGCATCGTGGTCCGCTACCTCAACCGCGTGGGGCTCTCGGCGCGCGACCCGTTCGACTGCCCGATGTTCCGGCAGCTCCGCAAGGTCTGACGGGACAGAGGCGCCGGGCCCTCAGGCTCGACGACGCCCGGGCCGGTCAGGCCGACGCCGCGTGCCCGTGCCGCCAGTACCCGACGAAGTCGACGTGCGCCTTGGGCACGCCGCGGTCGTTGACGAGGTGGCGGCGCACCCCGGTCGCGAGCGTCGACTCCCCCACCGCGTACGCGTAGACGGGAGCGGACGGCAGGTCGGCCGACCGCACCGCCTCGAGCGCCAGCGCGCCGGGCAGGAGCGTGTGCGGGTCGGTGCCCTCGGGCGCGGAGCCCTCCCGCACGACCCAGCGCAGCTCAACGCCGGCCGGGACGCGGAAGTCCTGCGCGTCCGCCGCCTCGGGGATCTCGACGATCGCGAGGCCGCGCGCGTCGTCGGGCAGCGACTCGCAGATGCCCGCGACCGCGGGCAGCCCGGTCTCGTCGGCGACGACGAGGGTCCAGTCGTGCGGGACGCGCGGGTTGTACCCCACACCCTGGTCGAGCACGCCGACGCGGTCGCCCGGCTGCGCGGACAGCGCGAACGACGACGCGGGCCCGGCTTCCCCGTGGACGACGAAGTCGACGTCGATCTCGCGCAGGTCGGGCCGCGCGGCGCGCACCGTGTAGTTGCGGACCCAGGGCCGGCGCGCCTTGGGCGTCGCGAGGTACTGGACGTACCACATGCCCGACGTGCGCGTGGGCAGGCGCAGGGACTCCTGGTCGTCGCGGGCGAGGAACATCCGGAACCACTGGTCGAAGCCCATGGGTGTGAAGAGGTCCATGTCCTCGCCGCCGAGGGTCACCCGCACGACGTTCGGGCTCACCCGCTTGCTGCCCACCACGCTCAGCGTGACGACGTGCGCGTCGGCGGGCTTGACCATCTTGAACGTGGCCACCAGCGGCTCCTCGGGGTGCGGCCCGGGCCTCCCGGGCGGACGACGGCCCCGCGACCACGGTGACCGTAGGCAAGGCTATCCTCACCTGCGGGTCACCGTCGATGTGGCCGATCCCACACACCCCGTGACCCTCCCCGGTCCGGAGGCACCGCGCTCCGCTGGCATGCTCGACGCGTGGAGCTCCCCGTCGCCTGGTCCGTCGTCCTGCTCGTCGCCGCCGCGTGGAACCTGCTCATCTGGCCGCGCTTCCTCCAGCGCATCGCCAAGGACCCGCGCTCGCGCGACGCCGACGGCCGCGCGACCCGCTTCCTCACCGTCCACGTCGTGCTCATCACAGTCTCGCTCGTGCTGGCCGTCGCGGTCGGCGCTCTCGGCGTCCTCACGCTCGTCTGAGCCCGGCCAGCCGCTCCGGGTTCCGGAAGAGCAGGACGCGCACGACGCGCTCGCCGTCGTACTCGACGGACGCCGCCATCGCCGGCGCCCCCTCCACGGTCCACACCCCGCCCAGCGCGCCGTTGACCAGCGCCGGCTCGAAGGCCATCGCCGTCGTCTCGGGCTTCGCCGAGAGGCCCACGAGCATGCGCGCCACCTTGTCCGCCCCCGTCACGGGTCGCAGCGCCGCGCGCGCCTTCCCGCCGCCGTCGCTCACCACGACGACGTCCGGCGCGAGGACCTCGACGAGCGCGGTCGTGTCACCCGTGGCGCACGCGGCCATGAACCGCTCGACGGCGGCACGCTGCGCGTCGTCGGGCGGCGTGAACCGCGGGCGACGCGCCCGCACGTGCTCGCGCGCGCGGTGCGCGGTCTGACGCACGGACTCGGCCGAGCGGTCGAGGCCCTCGGCGATCTCGTCGTACGGGACGTCGAACACCTCGCGCAGCACGAACACGGCGCGCTCGAGCGGGCTCAGCGTCTCCAGCACGACGAGCAGCGCCATCGAGACGTCCTCCGCGCGCTCGACCTGCAGCGCGGCGTCCGGCGTCGTGAGGAGCGGGTCGGGCAACCACGACCCCACGTACGTCTCGCGGCGCGCCCGCAGCGCGCGCAGCCGGTCGAGCGCGAGCCGGGTCGTGACGCGCACGAGGTAGGCGCGCGGGTCCAGGACGTCGGACCGGTCCGCAGAGGACCAGCGCAGCCACGCCTCCTGGACCACGTCCTCGGCGTCGGCCGCGGAGCCCGTCATCTCGTAGGCGACGGTGAAGAGGAGCCGGCGGTGGGCGCTGAACGGTACGAGAACCGGGTCGGGGCCGCGACGGTCCGCGACGTCGTCGGGCGGCGCGGTCTCGGCGTCGTCGCTCACCCGGCCAGCCTGCCAGCCGTCGCCGCCGCGCGCAGCCCGCCGTCGAGCGGGACCTCGCAGCGGTCGCTGAAGCCCTGGCTGGACAGGCCGAGGGCCGCGTTGATCCGGCTGCGCAGGTTCTCCAGCGCGACGACGGCGGTGAGCTCGACGAACGCGGGCTCGCCCAGGTCGTCGACCAGCGCGGCCGCGAGCTCGTCCGTCACCGTCGGCGGGGTCGCGGTGGCCGCCTCGGCGTACTCGAGCACGCGCCGCTCGACGGCGGTGTACGCGTCGCTGTCGCGCCACGCGGGCACGTCGTGGAGCTTGCGGGGGTCGACGTCGCCGTGCTCGGACTCCCAGTAGCCGAAGTCGACGCACCACGAGCAGCCGATCCGCACCGCGGACGCCATGACCGCGAGCGCCGAGAGGGTCGGGTCGAGCGTCCGCCAGCGCGCGACGCCCGCCTCGAGGACGCAGTACGTCGTCGCGACGCGCGGGTTGTGCCCGACGGCGGCGAGCGGCTCGAGCACGGCGCCGTACCGCCGGCGCGAGAGCACCGCGAGCGTGCGGTTGAGCAGGGTCCGGGGCGGGTCGAGCGAGATGCGGGCCACGAGGGTCTCCTTCCGTCAGCCGGCGCGGTGCGCGCCGGTCGAGCGCGGGGTCGACCATCCAGACGCGCGCCGCGGGCCGCGCGTGACACGCCCGCGCGTGACCTGCGTCACGGCCGGTGCGCGCGCTTCTCGTTGCCCCGCCGGTAGTTCCCCGTCGCCCGCGCGAGCAGGAGCTGGACCTCGACCTCGTCGTCGCGCACCTCGGCCCGCTCCAGGGCCGCGACGAGGCGGTCGGCCGCCGCCCCCGCGACCGTGACGACGACGCGACCGCCGCGCGCGACCCGGACGCGGCCGTCCTTGGTCACCTGGTGGTCGAACGGGTCGGGGAACGGGTCGGGGGGTGTGCGGTCGCTCGTCATCCCGCCACGCTAGGGCGCGTCGGACGACGCGCGCACCGCCTTTTGCCCGGCGCGCGGTCGCACGAGGTTCGCGAGCGGCGAGTAGCGCGGCACCCAGCGCGCGAGAGCCGCCGCGGACCCCGCGCCGAGGAGCGACGTCGCCCAGACGCCGGCCGCGAGCGACCCCAGCGCGGCCCCCGCCGAGAGCACGAGGGGGCCCAGCGCGTCGCCGGTGTCCTGGAAGAGCCGCCACACGCTGAGGAAGGTCGGGCGCACGTCCGCGGGGGCGACGTCGGCCCCGAGCGTCATGACGATGCCCGACCCCATCCCGTTGCCGACCCCGAGCACGGCCGCGACGACCGTCACCGCGGCGACGGTGTGGGCGAAGGGCAGGAGCGCGAGGCCGACGGCCATGGTGAGCATCGACGGCACGGCGACCCACAGGCGCCCGAACCGGTCCATGACCTTGCCCGCCGGGTAGAACAGCAGCATGTCGAGCGCGCCGGAGACGCCGAAGACCAACGACGTCACCTCCGCGTCCAGCCCGAGGTGCTCGCCCCAGAGCGGGATGACGGTCTGGCGCGCCCCGCGGACCGCGCTCACGAGGAGGATCGCGACGCCGAGCGTCGCGAAGAGGCGCCGGTGCTCGCGCGCGACGGCGGCGATCGTGACGCGTGGGCCGCTCGACGCACGGCTCGCCCGGGACCTGGCCCGATCGTCGCGCTCGCTCGCGTCGGGGCGCACGACGGCGAGCACCGCCACCGCGGCGAGCGCCGCCCCGGCCCCGAGCCAGTACGCGCCCCGCACGTCCGTCGCCGCGATGACCGCAGCACCGGCGAACGGGCCGAGGAACAGTCCGATGCGGTGCACCCCCGCGAGCGTGGACAGGACGCGCGCCCGCCGCAGCGGCGGGGTGATCTCCGTGAGGTACGCCTGCCGCGCGAGGTTGAAGACGGCCGTCGACGCCCCGAGCGCGAGGACGCCCAGGGCGAGGCCCCACAGGCTCGGCGTGACCGCGACCGCCGTGAACGCCGCCGCGGCGACGCCGCCCGCGAGGAGCATCGCCGCGCGGTCGCCGAGGCGCTGGGCGAGCGACCCGGCCGGGAGGTCGAACACGATCTTGCCGATCGGGACGAGCGCGGCGATCAGCCCCGCGACCGTGAGGCTCGCGCCGCGACCGGTCGCGGTGACCGCGACCACGGGCAGCATCGCGCCGACGCCGATCTCGAGCACGAGGGTCGGGACGAACGCGCCGAGGACGACGCTGCGGAGCGGGAAGAGCGGCGCGTCGGTGCCCGCCGGGGCGGTCACCGCACCTCCGCCGCGGCCTCGACGCCCACCGGCTCGTCGTCCGGCCGCGTCACCTCCGCCCCGCGGCACGCGGGAGCGTCGGCGAGGAGCTCGAGGAGCTGGGGCGCGGCGGAGGCCGTGCTGTCCCAGCGTCCGGTCACCACGGAGACGACCCAGCTCGGCGCGCCGCCCTCCGGCAGCGGGATCGTCACGAGGCGCTCGGCCTGCGGCTTCGCGGCCACGTGGCGGGGCACGAGGGCGATGCCGAGACCGCGGTCGACGAGCTCGAGGAGCGTGTGCACGTCGTTGACCGAGCACCGCACGCGCCGGTGGACGCCGTGCGCCGCGCACGTGGCGTCGTTGACGGGACGCGCACCCCACGACGGGTCGAAGTCGACGAACTCCTGGCCGGAGAGGTCGGCCCAGTCGACCCTGCCCCGCGCGGCGAACGGGTGCTCCGGGGCGCACACGAGCACGAGCGGCTCGCTGCCCAGCACGGTCTGCGACAACGACCCCAGGTGCTCGGTGGTCGCGACGAACGCGACGTCGAGGTCGCCCTCGCGCACGCGTGCGAGGAGGTCGTGCGAGCCGGCCTGCGCGAAGTGGATCTCCACCTGGGGGTAGCGGCGGTGGAAGCGCTCGAGCAGCGTGGTGACGTCGAGGACGCCGAGGCACTGCTCCGAGCCGACCCGCAGCGAGCCGGACAGGGCGCGCGTCGCGCGGACGACCGCGTCGCGCCCGGCGGCCGCCTGCGCGAGCATGGAGCGTGCGTGGGGCAGCAGCGCCAGGCCCGCCTCGGTGGGCTCGACGCGGCGGGTCGTGCGCGTGAACAGGCTCGCGCCCAGCTCCTCCTCGAGGCTCCGGACCGCGGCGGACAGGCCCGACTGCGAGACCCCGACGAGCTGGGCGGCCCGGGTGAACTGGCGCTCGTCCGCGAGCGCGACGAGGTACTCCATCTGACGAAGATCCATTGACCACTCGCACTTCTCTATATGACAACTACTAGTTGTTGGACTTCTAGGTTATCGCTTCCTAGGCTCGAGCAGTGCCGGGTCGATCGTCTCGTCCCGCCCGGCGCCCGCCTCGCCGGCGGGCGACGTCCCTTCCTACCCCTGACCCCGTGAGGAAGTCCCCCATGCAGCAGCGCAGTCTCGGATCCCGGACGGTCTCCGCGATCGGTCTCGGCGGCATGCCGATGTCGATCGAGGGTCGCCCGGACGAGGCCCGGTCCGTCGCGACGATCCACGCCGCGCTCGACGCGGGCGTCACGCTGATCGACACGGCCGACGCCTACCACCTGCACGCCGACGAGGTCGGGCACAACGAGGAGCTCATCGCGCGCGCCCTGCGCTCCTACGGCGCCGACACGTCCGGCGTCCTCGTCGCGACCAAGGGCGGTCACCTGCGCCCCGGCGACGGCACCTGGACCCGCGACGGCGACCCGGCCTACCTCAAGCGGGCCGCGAAGGAGTCCGCCCGCCGGCTCGGCGTCGACGCGATCGGCCTCTACCAGTTCCACCGGCCCGACCCGGCCGTCCCGTACGCCGACTCGGTCGGTGCGCTCGTCGAGCTGCTCGACGAGGGCGTGATCGAGCAGGCGGGGATCTCCAACGCCGACGTCGCGCAGATCGACCTCGCGCACGAGCTCCTCGGCGGTCGCCTCGCGTCGGTGCAGAACCAGTTCTCGCCCCGCTTCCGGTCCAGCCAGGGCGAGCTCGAGCACTGCGCGGCGCTCGGCGTCGCGTTCCTGCCCTGGAGCCCGCTGGGCGGCATCACGAACGCCGCCGAGCTCGGCGCGCGCCACGCCGTCTTCCAGGAGGTCGCCGACGCGCACGGCGTGAGCGTCTACCGGGTGACGCTCGCGTGGGAGCTCGCGCTCGCGCCCGTCGTGATCCCCATCCCGGGCGCCTCGCGGCCCGCGTCGATCCTCGACTCGGCGGGCGCCGCCGACGTCGTCCTCACCCCGGAGGAGGTCGCGCGGCTGTCCGCCGCGTGACGTCCACCGCGTCCCCACCAGCGAAGGAGCTCAGCGGTGAAGACCTTCACCCTCCCCGGCACCGACCTCGTCGTCCCGGACGTCGTGCTCGGCCTCATGCGCATCCAGGACAAGACCGACGACGAGGTCCGCACGCTCGTGCGCACGGCCCGGGACGCCGGGATCACCTTCCTCGACCACGCCGACGTCTACGGCACCGACCTGCACGGCTGCGAGCGCCGGTTCGCCGAGGCGCTCGCCCTCTCCCCCGCCGAGCGCGCGGAGTGGGTCATCCAGTCCAAGGCCGGGATCGTGCGCGAGGGCCCGTACTTCGACTTCTCCTACGAGCACCTCGTCGCGTCCGTCGAGGGCTCGCTCGACGCGCTGCGCACGGACTACCTCGACATCCTCCTGCTGCACCGGCCCGACGCCCTCGTCGAGCCCGAGGAGGTCGCGCGCGCGTTCGCCGACCTGCACGCCGCGGGCAAGGTGCGCGCGTTCGGGGTCTCGAACCACACGCCGGGGCAGATCGAGCTGCTGCGCCGGTACGTCGAGCAGCCGATCGTCGCGAACCAGCTCCAGCTCTCGATCACGCACGCGCCGATCGTCGCGCAGGGCGTCGCGGCGAACATGCAGGGACTCGACCAGTCGATGAGCCGCGACAGCGGGATCCTCGACTACTGCCGCCTGCACGACATCACCGTCCAGGCGTGGTCGCCGTTCCAGGCGGGGTTCTTCACCGGCGTCTTCCTCGGCTCGGAGAAGTACCCCGAGCTCAACGCCGTGATCGACCGGCTCGCCGCGCAGTACGACGTGCCGCCCATCGCGATCGCGACCGCCTGGATCACGCGGCACCCGGCACGGATGCAGGTCGTGCTCGGGACCACGAACCCGGAGCGCGTCGCAGGCGCGGCCCTCGGCTCCGACGTGCCGCTCACGCGCGCCGAGTGGTACGAGCTGTTCCGCGCCGCGGGCTACACCGTCCCCTGACGGGCGTCCCGCGCGGGGCGTCCCGGACGCCCGTGCCGAAGGTCACGCACGGGCCGTCCGGGCCGCCCCGCGGGGCGGTCTAGGCTCGTGCCGTGGCAACCTTCTCGGCAGTGACCCGGCAGCACATCCTCCAGGCGATCGCGGACTGGGACGACCGGGGTCGGGACGCGTTCCTCGGGGTCTACGGCTTCACCGCCAGCCCCGGGACGCCTCTCCTGCACGAGGACCGGGCGTACGACGCCCAGGCGATCCTCGGCGTCGCGCACCGCTACGCGACCGGGCGCGTGGCGACGGCCGAGGAGTTCCGCAACAGCCCCGTCGGCGTCGCCGACCTGCTCCGCAAGCGCGGGTTCGACGTGCCCGGCGCCGCTCCTACGGCGCCGGTGCCCGCGCGTCGGACCGCGGCGAAGGCCGCCACCACGCCTCGCGCCCCCCGGCGCACCACGACGCCGCGCGCGTCCGAGCCCGAGAAGCCGCCGGCCGTGTGCCCCACGTGCTTCACGGTCCTGCCCGCGACGGGCATCTGCGACGACTGCGGCTGAACCGGGTCCCCCGACGCACGACGAAGGGGCGCCGTCCGACCGGACGGCGCCCCTTCGTCGTGGGTCCGCGGCGGGACCGGGTCAGTTGACCTCGGACGGGTGGGCGCTCACGCGGCCCGAGCCGTCACCGGTGTCGAGGGCGTCGATCGCGGCGACCTCGTCGGCCGTGAGCTCGAAGCCGAAGAGGTCGAAGTTCTCCGCCATGCGCTCCTTGCGCGACGACTTGGGGAACACGATGAAGCCGCGCTGCAGGTGCCAGCGCAGGACCGCCTGCGCGGGCGTCACGCCGTGGGCGGTCGCGGCGTCGACGACGGCCTGCCGCTCGAACAGCGGGTACTTGCCCTGGCCGAGCGGGCCCCACGCCTCGACCTTGGTGCCGTGCGCGTCCGCCCACGCGAGCACGTCGCGCTGCTGGTACGCCGGGTGCAGCTCGATCTGGTCGACGGCGGGGACGACGCCCGTGTCCGCGATGATCCGGTCGAGGTGCTCCGGCAGGTGGTTCGAGACGCCGATCGAGCGCGCCAGGCCGGCGTCGCGGATCTCGACGAGCTTGGCCCACGCGTTCGTGTACTGGTCCTGCGCGGGCGCCGGCCAGTGCGTGAGGTAGAGGTCGACGAACTCGAGGCCGAGCTTGTCGAGGCTCTCGCGGATCGCGTCGTGCGGCTGCTCGCCGGACTGACGGTCGTTCCAGAGCTTCGTCGTGACGAAGAGCTCGTCGCGCGGGACGCCGCTCTTCGCGATCGCGGCGCCGACGCCCTCCTCGTTGCGGTAGATCGCCGCCGTGTCGATGTGGCGGTAGCCGATCTCGAGGGCCTCGCTCACGGCCTTCTCGGCCTCGTCCGGCGGCACGAGGAAGACGCCGAAGCCGAGCTGGGGGATGGTGTGCCCGGAGTTGAGCGTCACGGTCGGGACAGTGGGAGCGGTCATGCCCTCCAGCCTAGGAACGGGGCGTCCAGCCGTCCAACGACCGCGGGTCGTGCGACTCAGCGCTCCCGCTCATGAGTCCCTGACCTGCTGCGCGAGATCCGGGCTGGACTTTGTAGATCACGGTTTGGTTACATGGGCGCGGTCCTGACCACGAACGAACCGGAGCGCATCATGTCCCGAGGCCGCCACAGCGCAGCCCCCGCAGCTCCCGCACGCTCGTTCCGGCTCCCGGCTCTGCCCGCCCTCCCGGCACTCCCGGCGCGCGCCCTCAAGCTCCCGGCGCTGGCGCTCGTCGGGCTGCTCGGCGCGGGTGTCGTCGGTGCAGGGCCGCAGCCCGCCGAGGGCAACCCCGACCTCGCGCCGCTGAGCGTCGAGCCGGCCAGCGGATCGACCGTCGAGCGCGGGACCGGCGCCGCCAGCCGCTCGTCCGAGCGCACGGCTCCCCCGGCGGCAGCCCAGGAGGCCCCGCTCGTCGAGACCTCGGCGACGATCACCGTGGTCCCGGCCGCCGAGGTCGCCCCGGTCGTCCCCGTCGCCACCGGCCAGCTCTGGACCACCGACGCCGTCAACGTCCGCACCGGGCCGTCTGCCGACGCCGGGCGCGTCGCGACCGCCGCGTTCGGCACCGCCGTCGACGTCACCGGGACGACCGAGGGCGAGTGGAGCCAGGTCGTCTGGGACGGCGCGGCGGCCTGGATCAAGTCCAGCTTCCTCGCGGACTCCCAGCCGGAGGCGCCGGCGGCGACCGCCGCGAGCGGCGGGTCCAGCGCGAGCGGCATCTCCGACGCCGCCTGCTCGGTGAGCTCCGGGATCGAGTCCTCGCTCCGGTCCAACGCCCGTGCGGTCTACCGGGCGGTGTGCGCGATCTTCCCGCAGGTGACGTCCTACGGCGGGATCCGCCCGGGCGACAGCGGCGACCACGGCACCGGCCGCGCCCTCGACATCATGATCACGGGCGAGACGGGCTGGGAGATCGCGCGCTACCTCCAGGCCAACGCCGGCGCCCTCGGGATCACCTACCTCATCTACCAGCAGCAGATCTGGATGGCCGGAGACCCCGCGAGCGCGTGGTCCGGCATGGAGGACCGCGGCGGCACGACCGCGAACCACTTCGACCACGTGCACGTCAGCACGTCGTAGGCCACGACCGCACGGTCACGGCACGACGTTGGAGAACAGCCTCCTGCCCAGGGCGTCCACGTCCGACCCGTCACGGGTCAGCCCCACGTAGCCGCTGCGCTCGACGACGAAGACGTCGGACGGGACCGCGGCCGTCAGGCGCGACACCCAGGAACGCTCGTGGTGAGAGACGACCACCTGGACGCCGTCGGCGACCAGCCGCAGCACCACGTCGACGAGCCCGGGGTGCGCAGGCAGCGGAGCGAGGCCGTCCTCGTCGTCGTACCCGGCGTCCTCCGGGCCTGACCCGCCCGAGAGCTTGAGCGACCGCAGGTGCGGCACGTGCGTGAGGAACGCGCCGTCGGCGCCGTCCAGACTCAGCGACAGCCGCTCGACGGCGGTGTGCCGCAGCGCGGTGAGGTCGGCACCCCGGGTCGTGCCGAGCAGGTGCAGCTCGGTGAGCGCGGGCAGCTGGGACAGCGCCTCGACGCCCGTGAGGTCGGGGCTGCCAGGGCCACCGGTGACGGTCACGTCCAGCCGCTGGAGATCGGTGCACTCCGCCAGGGGCGCGAGGTCCGCGCGCTCGGTGAGGACCATGCGGAGGCCCGTGAGTCCCTGCACCGCGCCGATGCCCTCGACGGACGGGCACGCACCGAGCTGGAGCACGGCACCCCCGGGGCGGAACATCGTCGCGGCGAACTCCCGCCGGTCGAACCTCCCCCACGCGCGGTGCAGCTCCGCGAGCTCGACGTCGGGGTAGCCGTCGCGCGCGTACCCGGCGAGCACGTCGAGCGCCGCCGGGGTCCCGATGCTTCCCAGCGCCCGGAGGGCCACCCGCCGCTCGGCCGCCCGCTGCCCCGGGCGTGCCGCGAACCACCGGGGGTCCGCGCCGGGACGAGCCGCGAGCCACGGCGCCACCTGCGCCACCTTCTCGGGGAGCGCCGGGACGTCGCTCCCCGCGGTCGCGAGCGGCACGTCAGGAGCCTCAGCCGACGCCGGAGCCGCCGGCACGGACCCCAGCGCCGCCGCGTGCTTCGCGGCCGCCCGGCGGATCGTCGCGATCTTCGGAGCGCCCCGCTCTGCGGTCTCGGCGGGGAGCCGGTCGAGGACGGTCACGTCCGCCCGGGCCGCGAGCGCGAGGAGCGCCCAGAGCGTCCGTGCGTCGAGCGCCTCCGCGAGGCTCGACGCGTCGAGACCGGCAACCGCCCTGAGGCCCGGGTCCTCGAACACCCGCAACGCCGCACGCTCCAGCGCGGGGTCACTCGGGAGGCGCACGGCCCCCTGGATGGCGTTCGGCTGGTTCGAGTAGCGGTCGAACCGGGTCAGCACCTGCTCGGCGCGTGGTGCGCCGATCGCGTCCGCCAGCACGGCGAAGACGCCTGTCGAACCCGGCATGCGAGCCTCCGCTTCCCGTGGGGACCACCCAGCCGCCGGACGGCAGCACAGGCGGGGCCGACCCTACCGGCCAGACTTCATGGCCGCCGAGGCGCGCCGAGCAGGAGAGCGAGAGCGACGACCCGACGCAGCGCAGAAACGACGAAAGCGGGGCGCCGATGAACGACGCCCCGCTTCGATCCGGTGGAGCTGAGGGGACTCGAACCCCTGACCCCCTGCATGCCATGCAGGTGCGCTACCAGCTGCGCCACAGCCCCGTGGATCTGCGAAGATCCTGGTCAAACACTGGATGAACACTCCCCCGGCCGGTTTCCCGTCCTGCGGAGCGTCGCTAGTCTACGCAGAAACCGGCTCCAGATTCCAATCCGGTCCCGCGTTCCACTCGTCGAGCGGGAACCCGGCGCCGACGTTGTGCGCCACGAGCCGCCACGCGGGCGTCGCGGCGGGCGCGGAGCGGTGCAGGTGGGACCAGTGGACGTTGTGCAGGCCGGAGATCCCGCGCCAGCCCTCGGGGTCCAGCCCGAGCAGCGCGGTGACGGCGAGCGTGATGGCGGCGCCGTGGGACACGACGACGAGCGTGTCGTCGTGCTCCAGCTCCTCGACGTGCTCGGTGACGGCCTCCACGAGGCGCGCGGCCACGGCGGCCTTGGTCTCGGCGCCCGCGCGCGTGGGCTCCTCGCCCCGGCGCCACGCCGCGTACTCCTCCGGCCACCGCTCGGCGATCTCCGGGCCGGTCAGTCCCTCCCACTCCCCGAACCCGCGCTCGCGCAGCCGAGGGTCGAGCAGGACGTCCGCGCCGATCGCGTCCGCGTACGCGCGCGCGGTGTCGGTGGCGCGCACGAGGTCCGACGCGACGACGCGCGTGGCGCGGTGCGCGCTCGCGAGCGCCTTCGCGCCGTGCTCGGCCTGCCACTGCCCGACGCCGTCGAGCGGGATGTCGACCTGGCCCTGCAGGCGCATCCCGGCGTTGTACGCCGTCCGGCCGTGGCGCAGGAGGACGAGCGTTCCGGCGCTCACGCCAGGGGCTCCCCCGAGAGGCGGATGGCGCCGTCGCCGCGGGTCGTGTCGTCGGCGTCGTCGGCCGTGCCGTCACCGCCGCGCGCGTCCTCGGGGAGCTCGACGACGGGGCAGTCCTTCCACAGGCGCTCGAGCGCGTAGTAGACGCGGTCCTCGGAGTGCTGCACGTGCACGACGACGTCGCCGAAGTCGATGAGGACCCAGCGGGCCTCCTGCTTGCCCTCGCGGCGGATCGGCTTGGAACCCGCCTTGAACATCGCCTCCTCGACCGCGTCGACGATCGCGGAGACCTGGCGCTCGCTCGACCCGGACGCGATGAGGAACACGTCCGTGAGGACGAGCTGCTCGCTCACGTCGAGGGCGATGATCTCCTCGGCCTTGCGGTCGGACGCCGCCCGCGCCGCGATGACGGCGAGCTCTACGGCTCGTTCGGTGGCAGTCACGTGTCTCCGTTCGTGGTGCGGCCGCTCAGCGGCCGGTGTCGAGGGTGCCGGGGTCGTCCCACGACACGGCGGTCGCCGAGGCGCTCGTGTCCTCGGTGGCGAGACCGGGGTCGTCGCGCGAGACGAGCGTCCACACGAGCAGGCCGAGGACGAACGCCACGGCGACGAGGATGAGGTAGTGCAGCCACGTGTACGAGGGGCCGCGCGGCTCGTCGTCGAGGTCGTCGTCCGCCTCGCCGTCGAGCTCGTCGGCACGGCCGCGCACACGGGGGAAGAGGTCGTCGGACGAGCCGCCGACAGCGGGTGCCGCGGCCGCCGTCTCGCGCACGCCGCCGAAGGGAGGCGCGGGCTCGCGGCCCGCGCTCGCCGGCTCGGGCGCCGACCCGGACGTGATCGCCGACCACGGGAGCGCCGCTCCCGGGGCCTCGGCGGGCGCGGCCGCGGCGGGCGGAGCCGCCGGCCGCGCGGCGGCCGGCGTGCGCTCGGGCGCGGGCGCCGCGGTCGCACCCCACGGCGACGGAGCGGGCGCGGGAGACGGTGTGGCGGGGGGCGCGGCAGGTGCTGCCGCGGGAGCCGAGAAGGCCGACAGCCGCTGCGGCTGGGCCGGCGGCGCCTCGGGCGCTCCGACCCGGCCGACCGGCGCGGACCCGAAGCCACCCGCGGGGGCGGACGGCGTCGGGGGACGGACGGGGCCGGTGGCGCCCGGCGCGGCGGGCCGCGGCGGGCCCGCGGGCGGGCGGGAGCTCGTGCGCGTCGGCACCACGGGCGTCGGGACCGGCGGACGGATCGCGACCCGCTCCGCGGTCTCCTGCACCGGGGTGAGGCGACCCGTCTCGTCGAGGCCCCGCATGCCGCCCGAGGCGGCCGGAGGACGGACGACGGACGGCTGCGACGGGAAGTCCGTCGGACCGGTCGTCTCGCGCAGGGTGCGGCGCGACGGCGGCGGGGTCGCCGGGGCGGCGGGCCGCGCGGGAGCAGGCTGCTGCCACCCGCCGGCGCCGGGCGCCGGGGCGGGTGGAGGCGTGCCGGGCTGCGCGGACCGCTCGGCCGCGGCGGCCTGCTCGCGCTCGCGCATCTCGCGCCGCGTCAGCGGGCGGACGGGCTGCATGTTGCCGTTGTCACTCATCGTGCTGACCTCGATACAAACCGTGCTTGGCGATGTACTGGACCACGCCGTCCGGAACCAGGTACCACACCGGCTGGCCCTCCTCCGCACGCCGACGGCAGTCCGTCGACGAGATGGCGAGGGCCGGGACCTCGAGCGTGGTGACCACGCCCGGCGGCAGACCCTCGACGCTCAGGCTGTGGCCCGGGCGGGAGACAGCCACGAAGTGTGCCATCTTCCACAGCTCGTCGGCATCCTTCCAGGTCAGGATCTGCTCGATCGCGTCCGCACCCGTGATGAAGAACAGCTCCGCGTCCGGACGCGCGGCCCGCAGGTCGCGCAGCGTGTCGACCGTGTAGGTCAGTCCCGGCCGGTCGACGTCGACCCGGCTCACCGTGAAGCGCGGGTTCGAGGCGGTCGCGATGACCGTCATGAGGTACCGGTGCTCGGCCGGGCTGACGCTCTGGTGCTGCTTGAACGACGGCTTTCCCGTGGGGACGAACACGACCTCGTCGAGGTCGAACCGCGCCGCGGCCTCGCTCGCCGCGACGAGGTGGCCGTGGTGGATGGGGTCGAACGTGCCACCCATCACCCCCAGGCGGGGACGGCGCGGGCTCATCGGGACGTCATCGGTCGCGGGCGCTTCCGTCGTTCGCTACCGGTCAGTGCCGCGTGCCGACGCTGCGGAACGCGTAGGTCACGAGCAGCAGGGCCACGAGCCCGCCGAACCCGAGCAGCCCGTAGGCGAGCGGCGGGATGGGCAGGTGCGACGCGGCCTCGGCGCCTTCCTCGGCGGCCAGCACGACGGCAGAGATCACGACGTCCTCCTCGAAGGTCGTCCCCGGGGCGGACGGTGTCGTGCCGCGGTCCGGGGTGGTGCGGTGGAACGGTTCGCCTGCCGGGACCGGCCCGACGGCGGACCGGACGGGCTCCGGTCGCCGACCAGTCTCTCACGACCGCTCGGCGGCCCGGTCCGGCAGGTATCAGGTACGTGCCGACGAACCGCTCGTCACGGACGGACGTGACCGTCGCCGTGCACGACCCACTTCGTCGTCGTGAGCTCGGCCAGGCCCATGGGGCCGCGCGCGTGGAGCTTCTGCGTCGAGATGCCGATCTCCGCGCCGAGGCCGAACTGCCCGCCGTCGGTGAACCGGGTCGAGGCGTTGACCATGATGGCGGCGGAGTCGAGCTCGGCGACGAAGCGCTCGGACGCCGCGAGGTCGCGCGTGACGATCGCCTCGGTGTGCCCGGACGTCCACGTGCGGACGTGCTCGATCGCGGCGTCGAGGTCGTCGACCACGCGCACGGCGATCTCGGGCGCGAGGTACTCGGTCGCCCAGTCCTCGTCCGTCGCCGCGAGCACCTCCGTGCCCTCGGGCGCGAGGCCGGCCGTGCGGTCGTCGCCGTGCACGACGACGCCCGCCTCGGTGAGCGCGGCGAGCGCGGCGGGGAGGAACTCGGATGCGGCGTCCGCGTGGACGAGGAGCGTCTCCGCGGCGTTGCACACGCCCACGCGCTGCGTCTTGGCGTTGAGCAGGATCTCGAGCGCCATGGCGCGGTCGGCGCTCGCGTCGACGTACACGTGGACGTTGCCGACGCCCGTCTCGATGACGGGCACGGTCGACTCGCGCACGACGGTGCGGATGAGGTCCGCCCCGCCACGCGGCACCAGCACGTCGACGAGCCCGCGCGCGTGCATGAGCGCGACGGCGCCCGGACGCCCGTGGCGGTCGATCGACTGCACGAGGTCGCCGGGCAGCCCCTGCGCCTCGAGCGCGCGGGCGAGGACGCCCACAATGACCTCGTTGGAGCTCGCAGCCGCGGACCCGCCGCGCAGGATCACGGCGTTGCCGCTCTTCAGCGCGAGTCCCGCGGCGTCGACCGTGACGTTGGGCCGCGCCTCGTAGATCATGCCGACGACGCCCATGGGCACGCGCAGCTGGCGCAGGCGCAGGCCGTTCGGCAGCGTCGAGCCGCGCACGACCTCGCCCACCGGGTCGGGCAGGCCCGCGAGCGCCCGCAGCGCGTCGGCGATCGCGGCGATGCGCGGGCCGTCGAGCGCGAGCCGGTCGAGCAGGCCTTCGCTCATCCCGTTCGCGCGCTCGCGCGCGAGGTCGACGGCGTTCGCGGCCACGATCTCGTCCGTCGCCGCGACGAGCGCGTCGGCGAGCGCGAGGAGAGCCGCGTCCTTGGTCGCGCGCGTGGCGGTCGCCAGCGTGCGCGAGGCGACCTTCGCGCGGCGCGCGACGTCCTCGACGGCGGTCGCGACGTCGGTCGCGGGGCCGGCTGCGGCGGGACCGGCGGGCTGGGGCTCGGTGGCGCCCGCGACGACGGGCGCGTCCTCGGTGGTGGTCATGGACCGAGCCTACGTCGGCCGGGCTCACCCCGGGGGCGCCGTCCGACGGCCGGTCAGCGGGGCCGCTTGCGCACCAGGACGAGGTCGTCGCGGTGCACGACCTCCCGGTCGTAGCCCTCGCCCAGCTCGGCCCGCAGCTCGCCCGTCGACCGGCCGAGGAGGTCCGGGATGTCACGGGACTCGAACGCGACGAGCCCGCGGGCGACCACGCGCCCGTCCGACGTCACCAGCTCGACCGGGTCCCCGGCGTCGAACTCCCCCTCGACGGCCGTGATCCCCGCGGGCAGGAGCGACGCGCGCCCGCCCTGCACGGCCTTCACCGCGCCGTCGTCGAGCACCAGGCGACCGCGCGTGCGCGCGGCGTGCGCGAGCCAGAGGCGACGGCGGGTCGTCCGCTTGCCCGTCGCGGCGAACCACGTCCCGACGGGGTCGCCCGCGAGCGCGGCGGCGGCGTTCTGCGCCTGGGTCAGCACGACGGGGATGCCCGTCCCGGTCGCGATGGAGACGGACTCGAGCTTGGTGAGCATGCCGCCCGTCCCGACCGCGCTCCCCCGGCCCGTGACCTCGACGCCCTCGATGTCGGCCGCGGAGCGCACCTCGGCGATGCGGCGCGTGCCGGGGCGCGACGGCGGGCCGTCGTAGAGGCCGTCGACGTCGGTGAGCAGGACCATCGCGTCGGCACGCACGAGGTGGGAGACGAGCGCGGCGAGGCGGTCGTTGTCGCCGAACCGGATCTCGTCGGTCGCGACGGCGTCGTTCTCGTTGACGATCGGCACGACGCCGAGGTCGAGCAGACGTTCGAGCGAGCGCTGGGCGTTGCGGTAGTGCCCGCGGCGGACGGTGTCCTCGGCGGTGAGCAGCACCTGGCCGACGCGCAGCCCGTGCCCGGCGAACGCCTCCGTGTAGCGGGCGACGAGCATGCCCTGGCCGACCGAGGCGGTCGCCTGCGCCGTCGCCAGGTCGCGCGGTCGGCTCGCGAGCCCCAGGGGCCCGATGCCGGCGGCGATCGCACCGGACGTGACGAGCACGACCTGGCCGCCCGCGGCGCGTCGCGCCGCGAGGACGTCGACGAGAGCCCGCAGCGCCGTGAGGTCGAGGTGACCGTCCGCGCCCGTGAGCGAGGACGAGCCGATCTTCACCACCACGCGGCGGGCGGAGGCGATCTCGGAGCGGGAGGACAGCGCGTTCACGCGTCCATCATCGCCGCCGGACGGTCGCGGGCGCGCACGATTTCACGGACCAGGACGCCCCGGACCGGTTGTGGGCATGGAAGGGGCCCGGTCCCGAGAAGGAGACCAGGCCCATTCCATGCCCACAGCGGGCCCGCGTCAGTCGGCGTCGGGGTCCGTCCAGGTGCCGGCCTCGCGCTCGGTCCACAGCTCGCGACGTGCCTCGGCCTTGGCGTCCATGCGCTCGTGGTGCTCGCGACGCTTCTCCGAGCGCGTGGGGCGCAGGCGCTCCTCGAGGCGGTTGTCCGAGCCGCGCGGGCCGCCGAGCAGCTCCGAGCCGGTCATGAGCGTCGGCTCCCAGTCGAAGACGACGGCGTTGGCGTCGGTGCCGATGCGCACCTCGTCGCCCCCGACGGCCCCGGCCGCGAAGAGCTTCTCCTCCACGCCCAGGCGGGCGAGGCGGTCGGCGAGGTAGCCGACGGCCTCGTCGTTGCTGAAGTCCGTCTGGCGCACCCAGCGCTCGGGCTTGGCGCCGCGCACCTCGAACCAGTAGTCCGTGGCCCCGCCCTTGCGCGTGACGGTGAACCCGGCCTCGTCGACGGCCCGGGGCCGCAGCACGACGCGCGTCGGCTCGGGCGCAGGCGCCTCGGCCCGGGCCTTCTCGACGAGCTCGGCGAGCGCGTACGTCAGCGGGCGCAGGCCCTCGTGGCTGGCCGTCGAGATCTCGAACACGCGCAGGCCGCGCGCCTCGAGGTCGGGCTTGACGAGGTCGGCCAGCTCGCGCGCCTCGGGCACGTCGATCTTGTTGAGGACGACGAGCCGCGGGCGCTCGGTGAGCGGCACGCGGCCGCCCTCGATGTCGAGGTCCTGGGCGTAGGCGGCGAGCTCCGCCTCGATGACGTCGAGGTCGCTGATCGGGTCGCGACCCGGCTCGAGCGTCGCGCAGTCCAGGACGTGCACGATCACGGCGGTGCGCTCGATGTGGCGCAGGAACTCGAGCCCGAGCCCCTTGCCCTCGCTGGCGCCCGGGATGAGGCCCGGGACGTCCGCGACGGTGAAGCGTGCCGAGCCCGCCTGCACGACGCCGAGGTTCGGCACGAGCGTCGTGAACGGGTAGTCGGCGATCTTGGGCCGCGCGGCCGAGATCGCGGCGACGAGCGAGGACTTGCCCGCGCTCGGGTACCCGACGAGCGCGACGTCGGCGATCGTCTTGAGCTCGAGGACGACGTCCCGCTCCTCGCCCGGCTCGCCCAGCAGGGCGAAGCCCGGCGCCTTGCGGCGCGGGGACGACAGCGCGGCGTTGCCGAGCCCGCCGCGACCGCCCTCGGCGACGACGTACTCCGCGCCGTCGCCCACGAGGTCGGCCAGCACGGTCCCGTCCGCCGCCTTGACGACGGTCCCGTCCGGCACGCGCAGGACGAGGTCCTCGCCGTTCGCCCCGTCGCGGTCGTCACCCATCCCCTGGGTGCCCGACGTCGCGTGCCGGTGCGGCGAGTGGTGGTACTCCAGCAGCGTGGTGGTCTGCGCGTCGACGACGAGACGCACGGTCCCGCCGTCCCCGCCGTTGCCGCCGTCGGGGCCCGCGAGCGGCTTGAACTTCTCGCGACGGACCGAGGCGCACCCGTTCCCGCCGTTGCCGCCGGAGACGTGCAGGACGACACGGTCGACGAAGCTGGCCATGGAACGATCCTCTCAGAGGTGGGAGTGCGAGAAACAGCAGGAGGGGCGCACCGCGTCGGTGCGCCCCTCCTGCTCGAAGCCTGTGGCTGTCGCTCAGCCCTCGACGGCGACGATGTCGATGACCTTGCGGCCACGACGCGTGCCGAACTGGACCGCACCGGCGGCCAGGGCGAACAGCGTGTCGTCCTTGCCGCGGCCGACGTTCTCACCGGGGTGGAAGTGCGTGCCACGCTGGCGGACGATGATCTCGCCCGACTTGACGACCTGACCGCCGAAGCGCTTGACGCCGAGGCGCTGGGCGTTCGAGTCGCGACCGTTGCGCGAGGAGCTCGCGCCCTTCTTGTGTGCCATGACGAACCTGCTTTCGTGCTGGTTGCTGAGGGAGGGTGCCGGTCGGCGCGGGGCGGCCCGTGGCCGCTACCTCGCGCCGGGCGAGGTCACTTGATGCCGGTGACCTTGAGGCGGGTCAGCTGCTGGCGGTGACCCTGACGACGGCGGTAACCGGTCTTGTTCTTGTACCGCAGGATCGTGATCTTCGGACCCTTCTCGTCCCGCACGACCTCGGCGGTGACCTTGACCTTCGCGAGCTTCGCCGCGTCGGTGGTCACCTTCTCCCCGTCCACCAGCAGGAGAGCGGGCAGCTCGAGGGACTCACCGACCTTGGCGGACACCCGGTCCACCACGACGATGTCGCCGACGGAAACCTTCTCCTGCCGGCCACCGGCCTTGACGATCGCGTACACCACGTTGCTGCTCATCTCTCCTAGTCTTGGCGTGCTCGTCACGGCGAGTTCGTCTTGGAGACTCCGACCACGCCGCGGCGTGCGAGTGCGAGTCGTCCGTGGGCACACGGGACCGGCGCGCCTGGGCGCGCCGACGTTCAAGAGTACGGAAATCGGCTGGGCAGGTCAAATGGCGCGGGCGGTGCCTGCCCGCTCTCGTCCGCGCGGCGGCCCGTGTCCCGCGGCGTGCCGGACTCTGGTTCCTACTCGAGGACGAACGTGACCTCGAGGACGACCTGCCAGGTCGTGATGCGCCCGTCGACGATGTCGACCTTCTGCTCCTTGACCCACGCACCCGAGACGTTGCGCAGCGTGCTCGCCGCGCGCTCGACGCCGATCCTCACGGCGTCCTCGAAGCTCGTGTCCGACCGCGCGCTGATGTGCGTGATCCGTGCCACCGTGCCGCTCATGCCGGGCTCCCCCGTCCGGGGCGGGCGCACCGACGCGCCCGCGCACCCGTCGAGCATCCCGCCGCCCGCGGTCCCTCGCCACCGGGGCCGGGCCCGACTCCCTCGACGTCGCGGGCAGCCGCGACGGAGGGCGGGCCGCGCGCGGCCGTGCCTACGCTGGCGGCGGAGGTGGTCGCATGCGCCCGGTACGCCCGCACGACGGGGTCGACGGTCGCGGGCACGACGCCGTCGCCGCCGCGATGCGCGCCGTCGACCGCCGCGCGTTCCTCCCTCGCGCGCAACGGCGCTGGGCGGGCCAGGACCGCCCGCTCGCGATCGGGCACGGCCAGACGAACTCGCAGCCGTCGACCGTCGCGGCGATGCTGCGGCTGCTGGACGTCGGCCCCGGCGCCCGGGTGCTCGACGTCGGGGCCGGCTCGGGATGGACGACGGCGCTGCTCGCCGTGCTCGTCGGCCCGGAGGGACACGTGCTGGGCGTCGAGCGCGACCCCGACCTCGCCGCATGGGGGGCGACGAACCTCGCGACCCGCCGCGCCCCGTGGGCGCGCATCGTCACGGCGTCGCGCGGAGCGCTCGGCACGCCGGGCGAGCGGTACGACCGGATCCTCGTCTCCGCCGCGGCCGACGCGCTCCCCCAGGCCCTCGTGGAGCAGCTCGCGCCGGGCGGGCGGATGGTCGTCCCGGTCCGGCACACGATGGTGCTCGTCGAGGCCGAGCGGAGCGAGCCCGGTGGCGTCCGGCTCAGCGAGCACGGCTCCTACTCGTTCGTCCCGCTCGTCGAGGAGCCGCCCGCCTGAGGCCGCCACGGGGCCGTCGGCAGGTGCGCCCGGCAGCGCGCCTCGTAGCTCTCGGCCCCGCCGACGTGGGCGGCGACGGGGACCAGCGGGTCGCGAGGCCCGCCGCCCTCCGCCGTCGTCTCCGGGACCACCCGCACGTGGAACGCCGCGTCCTCACCGCACACCGCGCACACCGCGGTGAGCTTGTCGACGCGCTCGGCGAGCGCGGCGAGCGTGGGCAGCGGCTCGAACGGGCGTGCGTCGAACGTCACGTCGAGACCGGCGACGACGACCACGAGCCCGTCGTCCGCGAGGCGCTGCACGACGTCGACCAGGTCGGGCCCGAAGAAGTGGGCCTCGTCGACCGCGACGAGGTCGAGCGGTCCGCCGTCACGCACCAGGCGCGCGAGGTCGGCCGCGTCGTGGGCGGTCCGCGACGGGATCGCCAGACCGGAGTGCGAGCTCACCGTGCCCGTCCCGCGCCGGGTGTCGAGGACATGACCGACGACCTCGACCCGCCGCCCCGCGACCTCGGCGCGGCGGACCCGACGGAGCAGCTCCTCGGTCTTGCCCGCGAACATCGGGCCGCACACCACCTCGACCCGCCCGCCCGCGCGGGAGGCGTCCGGGACTCGCGCGGCGCCGCTCATGCGAGCAGTGAACCATCCCGGCACCGGCAGCGCGCGACGCGGGACCGGCGCCCGGGTCAGTGGTGCCGGGCCGATCCGTTCGACGACGGACGCACGGGGAGCGGCTTGGGCTCGCCCGCCGGGCCGAGCACCGACACGCGGTCGGGCGCGCCCGCGCGACCGGCGTCGCGACGGCTGAGCAGCGTGGTCCCCGTGGACCCCGGGTCCTCGGCCCCGGACGGGCGGCCTGTGGCCTCCGGGCTCGCCGTCGGAGGCGCGGCCGCCCCGCCGTCCGCCGGGGCGGCCGGAGCCGTCGGTGCGGGGGCCGGGTCGCGTCGCTCGGCCTCGCGCGCCGGCTCCGCGACCGGCGCGACGGTGGCCCCGGCGGCGATCCCGGCGAGGCCCGCCCCACCGATGCCCGGGACCGACCGCACGAGCGGGAGCTCGCGCGTACCCGTGCCCGCCGGTCGGGTCGGCTCCTCGGCGCGCTCCCGCGCCGGCTCGTCCTCGGCGTCGTGCTCGGCCGCCGGTGCAGCGGGGGCCGGCGGCGTCGCGGCCTCGCGGCGCGTCGGGGCAGGAGGCACGGCGTCCGCCGGAAGGGTCCGCCGATCGTCGACCGCCGGGTCTGCCGGCAGGATCCCCCGGTTGAGCTCGCCGTACGGCACGTGCACCGACGGGGCGACCCGGCGGGTGGCCTCGACGACGGCGCGCTGGTCGTCGAAGAAGATGTGCGGGCGCAGCACCTCGAGGACGCCGTCCTTGTCCACGCCGCCGAGGAAGAACGCGTCGTCGACGGTCACGCCCCACGACGACAGGGTCGCGACCGCGCGCTCGTGGGCCGGGGCCGAGCGCGCCGTGACGAGGGAGACGTGCACGCGCGGCCGGTACGACGCGTCGGCCGCGTGCCGCTCCCGCTCGACGACCTGCACCCGGTGGATGCCCACGAGGAGCTCGCGCAGCGGGCCGCGCCCGAGCGGGACGTCGGCGTTGAGCTCCTCGTGCTCGCGGAACGACGCGAGGCCGCCGTCCTGGAACCGGCGCTCCGACGAGTCGTCCGCGAGGACGCCGTCGAAGTCGAACGCGATGCGCAGCTCGTCGCCCGCCTCGTCCGCGAACGTCGGGTCCAGCACGTACCCGGCCGGCAGGCCGAGGTCGACCGCGTCGCGCACGGACCGCTCGTCGGCCGAGAGGAACAGGTCCACGTGCAGCGGGCGGATGAACTCGTGCGGGCTGCGGCCCTGGCGGAACACGGCCCGCGTGATGTCGAGCTCGTGGTGCCGGATCGAGCGCATGACGCGCAGGCCCGTCTCCGGCGAGTTGCGCGACATGACGATGACCTCGACGAGCGGGTCGTCGGCCGACGGCGCCAGGTCGTTCAGCGCGAGCAGGCGGCGCACGAACCCGAAGGCGACGCCCGGGGCCAGCGCGTCGTCGCGGTGACGCTCCTGGAAGTCGCGGTACGCCGCCTCCCCCTGCGTGCGGAACACGCGGTCGGACTCGGTGAGGTCGAACAGTGCGGAGGAGGCGACGCCGACGACGAGGCGGCCCGAGAGGTCGTAACCCATGGCGGCATGATGCCAGGTGCGGGTGACGCGGACGAAGACGACCCGGAACGGTCAGGCCCGCGCGGCCCACTCCCGGCGCAGGACGCCCAGGACGACCGCGTCGTACCGGGCGCCGTCGACGACGCGGGCGTCGCGGAACCGGCCCTCCTCCACGAGGCCGAGCGCCCGGCCGGCGCCCAGCATCGCGGCGTTCCCGGACCACGTCGCGAGGTCGAGCCGGACCCAGTCGGTCACCGAGAAGAGGTACGTGATCCACGCGCCGAGCGCGTCGCGACCGAGTCCGCGCCCGCGCACCGCGGGGTCGTACAGGCCGATCCCCACGCGCGCCCACTGCGTCTCCGCGGACTCCCAGTACCAGGAGCACGTCCCGACGAGCCGGTCCTCCTCGTCGGCGACGACGACGCGCCGGGGCGGGAGCCCGTCGTCGTCCAGCCCGCCCGGGCGGGCGGCCTGCGCGGCGGCGGCGCGCGCGAGGCGTGCGACCGCCGCGTCGGACGCGGCGTCGTCGGGCACCGGGTAGTACGGGCCGTCCCACCGGTGCCACTCGTGCACCGGGCGCAGCCACTCGCGGTACGCGGCGAGGTCGTCCGCGCGCCACCCGCGCAGGCGGGCGCGCGCCCCGGCGGCGTACAGCGGCACGCCGCCGGGCGCTGTGCCCGTCACTCCTCGCCGGGCTCCGCGTGCGCGTCGTCGCCGGGGACCGGCGCGGAGTCCGCGCCGTCGTGCTCGTGCTCGTGGGCGTGCGCCGCCGCCGCCGCGATCGTGGCGAGCGTGGCCTTCACGGCCGCGCGGGCCTCGGACGTCACCTCCGGCAAGACCGGTACCGCCGGCTGCGGGAGCGTGATCGGGGCGTCCTTGGCCGCCGCGGCACCCGAGCCCGAGCCGCGCTTGCGGCGAGACCGCGAGCGGCCGGCCTCGGCCGGCTCCTCGGCGGCAGCCGGGGTGGCGGCGCCACCGCCGTGGTCGTGCCCCCCGCGGCCGTTGCCGCCGGACTTCTCGATCGGGTCGGTGTGCACGATGAACCCGCGCCCGTGACAGTGCTCGCACGTCTCGCTGAACGCCTCGACCAGGCCCTGGCCGACGCGCTTGCGCGTCATCTGCACGAGCCCGAGCGACGTGACCTCGGCGACCTGGTGCTTGGTGCGGTCGCGGCCCAGGCACTCGACGAGACGACGCAGCACGAGGTCGCGGTTCGACTCGAGCACCATGTCGATGAAGTCGATGACGATGATGCCGCCGATGTCGCGCAGCCGGAGCTGGCGCACGATCTCCTCGGCCGCCTCCAGGTTGTTGCGCGTCACCGTCTCCTCGAGCGTGCCCCCCGAGCCGGTGAACTTGCCCGTGTTGACGTCGACGACGGTCATCGCCTCGGTGCGGTCGATGACGAGCGAGCCGCCGGAGGGCAGCCAGACCTTGCGGTCCATGCCCTTGGCGAGCTGCTCGTCGACCCGGTGCACCGTGAAGACGTCCTGCGTACCCGTCCACTTCGAGACGCGCTCGCGCAGGTCGGGGGCGAGCTCCTCGACGTACGAGGAGATCTCGCTCCACGCCCCGTCGCCCTCGACGACGAGCGAGCTGAAGTCGTCGTTGAAGATGTCGCGGACCACGCGGATCGCGAGGTCGGGCTCGCCCTGGAGCAGGGCGGGGGCCGACGCCGTCTTCGACTTCTTCTCGATGGCCTCCCACTGGCCGCGCAGGCGCTCGACGTCGGCGCGCAGCTCCTCCTCGCTCGCCCCCTCGGCCGCGGTGCGCACGATGACGCCCGCGCCGTCGGGCACGACCTCCTTGAGGATCTTCTTCAGGCGGTTGCGCTCGGTGTCCGGGAGCTTGCGGCTGATGCCCGTCATGCCGCCGCCCGGGACGAACACGAGGTAGCGGCCCGCGAGCGTGATCTGCGACGTGAGACGCGCGCCCTTGTGCCCGATCGGGTCCTTGGTCACCTGCACGAGCACGGAGTCGCCCGACTTGAGCGCCTGCTCGATGCGTCGCGGCTGGCCCTCGAGCCCTGCCGCGTCCCAGTTGACCTCGCCCGCGTACAGCACCGCGTTGCGGCCCTTGCCGACGTCGATGAACGCGGCCTCCATGCTGGGCAGCACGTTCTGGACGCGGCCCAGGTAGACGTTGCCCGCCATGGACGCCTGCGACTGCTGGGAGACGTAGTGCTCGACGAGCACGCCGTCCTCGAGCACGGCGATCTGCGTGCGGCCCGCGCGCTCGCGCACGACCATCGACCGCTCGACCGACTCGCGGCGCGCGAGGAACTCCGCCTCGGTGATGATCTGGCGGCGGCGACCGGCGTCGCGGCCCTCGCGGCGCCGCTGGCGCTTCGCCTCGAGGCGGGTCGAGCCCTTGAGCGCCGTGACCTCGTCGGCCAGGCTGCGCTCGCGCGGCCGCGAACGCGTCGAGGAGCTCTCGCCGCTCTCGCCCCGCCCACCGCGGCGGCGGCGACGCCGACGGCGGCTGCTGCCCGCCTCGTCCTCGCCGGGCTCGGCGTCGGCCGCGTCGTGCTCGGGCTCGTCGACGTCGGCGGCCGCGCCGGAGTCGACCGGCTCGTCGCCCTCGGCGGGGGTCTCGTCGTTCTCGTCCTGGTCGCGACCGGTGTCCGGGCGACCGCGGCGACCGCGGCCACCGCGGCGACGGCGGCGCCGGGGACCGGACTCCGCGTCGTCGGACGCGGCCTGGTCCTCGGTGCCGTCGGGCGCGCCCTCGTCCAGGTCGGCGAAGTCCTCCGGGCCGAACGCGTCGTCGGGGAGCTCGATCCCCTCGGCGACCAGCTCCGACTCGATGGCCTCGATCTCCTCGACGGCGGCGGCGTCCTCGCCCGTGAGGGCGATCTCGACCGTCACGTCCTCCGTGCGCTCGGACGCCACCGGAGCCGCCGCGGGCTCCCTCCGCTCGCGCGGTCCGGCCGCGGCGGGGGGCTCCTCGGCCACGGGGGCCGGCTCGACGTGGCGCGGCGGACCGGCCGGGCTCTGGGCCCGGCGAGGACGCCGCGGCGCGGCCGCGGGGTCGGGCGCCTGGAAGAGCAGGGCGGTCGTCGCGAGGCGCGGCGTGCTCGTGCCGGCGCCGGTGGCGGCGGGCGAGACGGGCGCCTCGGGCGCGGCCGTGGGTGCCGGCGTGGCGGTCGACGTCGGCGCGGCCGTCTCCTGCGGCGCGGGCGCGGCCTCGGCGGGGGCGGCCTTCGAGGTGGCGCGGCGCGAGCGGCGCACCGGCTTCTTCGGCGCCTCCTCGGAGGCCGTCGCCTCCGGCTCGACGGGCGGCGCGGAGGCCTCGGCCGCGGGTGCGTCGGCGTCGGACGTCGTGGCCGGAGCCGCGTCAGCGACCGTCGCGGTCGGGGCCTTCGTGGTCGGGGTCTTCGTGGTCGGGGCGCCGGCCGCGGAGGTCGCGCGGCGCGAGCGGCGCGCGGGCTTCTTCTCCGCGGGAGCCTCGGACGCGTCCGGCGCGGGCTCGGTCGGACCGGCGGGCTCCACCGCGGAGGCCTCGGGCGCGACGTCGTCCGCGGCCGTCGTGCGCGTCGTCCGGGTGCGCTTGGCCTTGCGGGGCGCGTCGGGGGCGCCGAGCAGCGCGTCCGCGTCCGGGCCGGTGGTCGCGGGTGCCGGCTCCGCGGCGGGCGGGGCGCTCAGCCCGAACTCGGAGAGCACGTCGAGCGGGACGTCGGCCGGGGCGGAGGCAGCCTTCTTGGCGCCGCCCTGGGCGCGGCGCGCGGTGCGCGCGCGTCCCTTCGGCGCGCTCGCCTCCGGTGCCGCCTCGGCGCCGGACGCCTCGACGGCGACCACGGGGGCGCCTGCCGCCGCCGCGTCCGTGGCGGTCGTCGCGGGGGCCTCGGCCGCGTCCGGGGCGGGCTCGACGGGCGCGGACGTCGTGCGGGTCGCGCGGCGCGAACGGCGCGCGGGCTTCTTCTCGGCCGTGTCGGGAGCCGGGGCCACGTCGGCCGCGGGAGCCACGTCGGCGGGAGCCGCGGGGGCGTCGGTGGGGGCGGTCGCGCCCCCGTCCGGCACGGCCGGCGTCTGGGGCGGGGCGGCGCTGCGCGTCGCGCGGCGGCGGGCGGGCTTGCGCCCGGTGGTGGTCGGGCTCTCGGCCCGGTCCTGGGTCGCGGCGGCGTCCGCCGTCGACTCTGAGGGGGTGCTGTCGGAGGTGCTGTCGAGCGTCACGCGTCGTGCTCCTGCTGCCACAGGGACCGCCCCGCACCGTGCGGCCCTTCGGGGCGGTCGGTCGTCGCTCGTGACGAGCGCACCGGAGCGCGTCGTCCGGCGACGGAAGTCGTCGGCCACGGCCGCGGTCCGCGTGCGCGGCGCGGGCGCCTGCCACCGGGCCCTTCGCCCCGGTCGGCGCTCCGACTGCCGCGGTCCGCTGGTGCCGCGATCTCGTGCTCGTCGGGAGGGCGATGCGGAGCCCACCCGGCTCCGCCCAGTATCGCACAGGGGCGCGAACGAACCCCGGCGACACGCACCGCGCCCCGGGCCCCGGGTCCCGCCGGACCGGGACCATGGTCCCGCGTGCTTGTGAACATAGTCACAAGCGCCGTGTTTTCAGCACTTGCCGTCATCTCCCGCCCTGCCGATGGGGCAGATTGGACCTAGCGTCAGGACACGGGCGGTCCTCTCCCGGACCGTCCTGACCGGCGCCGTAGCTCAGCACCTCCCCCTGAAGCCCGCCGACCCGTCGGCCCCCCGAGGAGCGCACGTGGAAGCCCTGGATCTCGCCCGGTGGCAGTTCGCCATCACGACCGTCTACCACTTCATCTTCGTCCCGCTGACGATCGGCCTGTCGCCCCTCGTCGCGATCATGCAGACGGCCTGGGTCCGCACCGGCAACGAGCGGTGGCTGCGCCTGACCAAGTTCTTCGGCAAGCTCCTGCTCATCAACTTCGCGCTCGGCGTCGTGACCGGCATCGTGCAGGAGTTCCAGTTCGGCATGAACTGGAGCGAGTACTCGCGGTTCGTCGGCGACGTGTTCGGCGCGCCGCTCGCCATGGAGGCGCTCGCCGCGTTCTTCATCGAGTCGACGTTCCTGGGCCTGTGGATCTTCGGCTGGGACCGCCTCAACAAGAAGGTGCACCTGGCGTGCATCTGGGCGGTCGCGATCGCGACGAACCTCTCCGCGTTCTTCATCCTCGCCGCGAACTCGTGGATGCAGCACCCCGTGGGCGCGATCTTCAACCCCGAGACCGGGCGCGCCGAGATGAACGACATCGGCGCCGTCCTCACGAACAACACCCTGTGGGCCGCCTTCCCCCACCAGATCACGGCGACCTTCCTCACCGCGGGCACGTTCGTCACCGGCATCGCCGCGTGGTGGATGGTCCGGCTGGTCCGCACCAAGAAGGCCGAGAACGTCGAGCTCGCGCGCGACGTCTACCGCCCGGCCGTCACCCTCGGCGTCATCGCGATGCTCGTCGGCGGGATCGGCGTCGCCGTCTCCGGCGACGTCCAGGGCAAGATCATGTACGAGCAGCAGCCCGGAAAGATGTCCTCGGCCGAGGCGCTGTGCCAGGGGCAGGAGGGCGCCGCGTTCTCCATCCTCACGATCGGCGACCTGTCGAACTCGTGCGAGAACGTCACGCACCTCATCGAGATCCCCGGCCTCGCGTCGTACCTCGGCACGGGCCACTTCTCCGGCCCCGAGTCGTACCTGCCCGGCGTCGAGGACGTCCAGGAGCAGATGACCGAGCGCTACGGCGACGTCACGGCCGCCGGCGACCCCGTCACGTACACGCCGAACCTCGCGATGACCTACTGGTCCTTCCGGCTCATGATCGGCATGGCCGCCGGCTCCGTGCTCCTCGCGCTCATGGCGCTGTGGCTCACCCGCAAGGGCCGCGTCACCGACAACGTGTGGTTCGCGCGCGTCGGCCTCGTCGCCATCCCCATGCCGTTCCTCGCGAACTCCTTCGGCTGGATCTTCACCGAGATGGGCCGCCAGCCGTGGGTCGTCGCGCCGAACCCGACGGGCATCGACCAGATCCGCCTGCTCACCGAGCGGGGGGTGTCGACCGTGGTGAGCCCCGGCGTCGTGCTCACGTCGATGATCGTGTTCACGCTCGTCTACGGCGCGCTCGCCGCGGTCTGGTTCACGCTCATGCGCCGCTACGCGATCGAGGGCGTGCCGCTGGTGGTGCACGACGAGTCGCCCGAGGCGCAGGAGCCGCCCGACGACCGCACCGAGGCCGCAGACCGCCCGCTGTCCTTCGCGTACTGACGCGCCCGGACCCGCCCAGAATCTCAGGAGAACACCACCGTGGATCTCGCCGTCGTCTGGTTCGTGCTCATCGCGGTCCTGTGGACCGGCTACCTCGTGCTCGAGGGCTTCGACTTCGGGGTCGGCATGCTGCTGTCGATCCTCCCGCGCGGGGACAAGGAGCACCGCGAGAAGGAGCGCCGCGTCCTCATCAACACCATCGGCCCCGTCTGGGACGGGAACGAGGTCTGGCTGCTCACCGCGGGCGGCGCGACGTTCGCCGCGTTCCCCGAGTGGTACGCGACCCTCTTCTCCGGCTTCTACCTGCCGCTCCTGCTCATCCTCGTCGCGCTCATCGTGCGCGGCGTCGCGTTCGAGTACCGCGGCAAGATCCGCGACGAGGGCTGGGCGCGCCGCTGCGACGTCGCGATCCAGGTCGGGTCCTGGGTGCCCGCCGTGCTGTGGGGCGTCGCGTTCGCCAACCTCGTGCGCGGCGTGCAGCTCGACGCCGACCACCAGTTCGTCGGCGGGTTCTTCTCGCTCCTGTCGCCGTTCGCGCTGCTCGGCGGCCTCGTCACGCTGAGCCTCTTCCTGCTGCACGGCTCGGTGTTCGTCGCCCTGAAGACCGACGGCGAGATCCGCGCCCGGGCCCGGCAGCACGCCTCGGTCTTCGGCGTCGCGGCGCTCGTGCTCGCGGGCGGCTGGGCCGTGTGGGCGCAGGTCGCGTACTCCGTGCCGTGGACGTGGGCCGCGGTCGTGGTGGCGGCCGGCGGCCTCGTCGCGGCGCTCGTCGCCAACCGGCGCGGCGCCGAGGGGTGGGCGTTCACCGCCTCCGCCGTGACGATCGTCGCGGCCGTCGTGCTCATCTTCGGCTCGATGTACCCCGACGTCATGCCCGCCGTCGACCCCGCGAACTCGCTGACGATCCACAACGCGTCGTCCACGGACTACACGCTCACGGTGATGACGTGGGTCGCGGTGATCCTCACGCCGCTCGTCATCGCCTACCAGTCGTGGACCTACTGGGTGTTCCGCCGCCGACTGTCCACGAAGGACATCCCCGCGCCCGTCGGCCTCTCGCTCAAGAAGGTCCGCGAGGCGGCGTTCGGCGGTGCGTCCTCCGGTGGCTCGGCCGGACGCAGCCTCGGGACCGGCGGGTCGGGAGACGCGTGAAGCCGCTCGACCCGCGGCTCCTGCGCCACGCGCGGGCCGCGCGAGGGTACGTCGTCCTGACGGCGGTGCTGGGGTTCGCCACGGCGGCCCTGGTCGTCGCCCAGGCGGTCGTCCTCGCGTCGGTCCTCGCGCCGGCGATCCAGAGGACGGCCGACCTGGCCGACCTCGGGCCGCGGGTCGGGCTGCTCGCCGGGGTCGTCGCGGCCCGGGCGGCGACGTCCTGGGCGCAGGAGCGGTTCGCGCTGCGCGCCGCGACCCGGACCGTGGCCGAGCTCCGCGAGCAGGTCGTCACGCACGCCGTGGCCCTCGGGCCGCGGTGGCTCGCGTCCGGGCGTGGACCGGAGGTCGCGACGCTCGCGACGCGCGGGCTCGACGCCCTCGAGCCGTACATGGTGCGCTACCTGCCCCAGCTCCTGCTCGCCGCGACGGTCACGCCCGCGACGCTCGCCGTCGTGCTCGGACTCGACTGGGTCTCGGCGGTGATCATCGCCGTGACCATCCCGCTCGTCCCGCTCTTCATGGTCCTCGTGGGTCGGCTCACCGCCGGGACGTCGGAGCGCCGTCTGGTCGTCATGCAGCGGCTCGGCGCCCAGGTGCTCGACCTGCTCGCGGGCCTGCCGACCCTGCTCGCGTTCGGCCGCGCGCGCGGGCCCGAGCGGCGCGTGCGGGCGCTCGGGGAGGCCAACCGGCGCGCGACCATGGGCACGCTGCGCATCGCCTTCCTCTCCGGCATGGTCCTCGAGCTCCTCACGACGCTGTCGGTGGCCGTCGTGGCCGTGGGCGTCGGGCTGAGGCTGGTGCACGGGGGCATGGAGCTCGAGCCCGCGCTCGCGGTGCTCGTGCTCGCGCCCGAGGTGTACCTGCCGCTGCGCCAGGTCGGGATGCACTTCCACGCCTCGACCGACGGCATCGCCGCGGCCGAGCAGGCGTTCGCGATCCTCGACGAGGAGGCCACCGAGCCCGGGACCGTCGCCGCGCCGCCGCTCGCCGGCGCGGCGATCGCCCTGCGCGGCGTGAGCGTCCGCGCCGGCGACCGCGACGTGCTGGCACCGGCCGGCCTCGACCTGGACCTCGCACCCGGGACGTCGGCGGGCCGCGTCGTGGCCCTCACCGGCCCCAGCGGCGCCGGGAAGACGACGACGGCGCTCGTCCTGCTCGGGCTCGTCCGCCCCGACCGTGGCACCGTCACGATCACCGCGTCCGGGCGGGCGGCCGACCTCGCCGACCTCGACCCGGCCACGTACTGGCCCCAGGTCGCCTGGCTCCCCCAGCGGCCGGTGCTCGCCCCGGGGCGTCTGCGCGACGTCGTCGCGGGCGGCCTGCCCGTGGGCGACGCCGACCTCGACCGTGCCGCGCGCACCGCGGGCCTCGACTCCGTCCTCACGACGCTGCCCGACGGCTGGGACACCGAGGTGGGACGCGGCGGCGTCGGGCTGAGCGTGGGCCAGCGGCAGCGGGTCGCGCTCGCCGCGGCCCTGCTCGGCGACCCCGCGCACGTCCCGCTCGTCGTGCTCGACGAGCCCACGGCGCACCTCGACGCGCGCGGGGAGCAGGTCGTGCTCGACGCGGTTCGGGCCTTCCGCGACCAGGGCCGGACCGTCGTGGTCGTCGCGCACCGCGCGTCGCTCGTCCGGGCGGCGGACGAGGTCGTCGAGGTCCGCGCGACGCCGCTCGACGACCCGGCCCTCCCCGAGCACGCTCGGCACGAGGACGCGGCCTCGCTCGCCCCCGCCGCCGCCGCGCCGACCGACGGGAGGCACCCGTGACCGGGCCCCGCCGCCGCCTCGCGAACGACCCGCTGTGGCGCGCCGTCGGGCTGCTCGACGTGCGCTGGCGCCGCGTCGCCTGGGCCGTCGTGCTCGGCACGCTCTCGCTCGGGAGCGCCGTCGGCCTCGCCGCCGTCGCCGCGTGGCTCATCGCCCGCGCCTCGCAGATGCCTCCCGTCCTCACCCTGTCGGTCGCGGTCGTCGCCGTGCGCGCGTTCGGCATCTCGCGCGGCGTCTTCCGCTACCTCGAACGCCTCGCCTCGCACGACGTCGCGCTGCGCGGCATGGCCGCCCTGCGCGCGAACCTGTACACCGCGCTGGCGGAGGGCTCCCCGGGCGCGCTCGTCGGGCTGCGGCGCGGAGACCTGCTCGCGCGGGTCGGGGCGGACGTCGACGCGGTGGGCGACGTCGTCGTGCGCGCGCTCGTCCCCGCCGGTGTCGCGCTGGCGATCTCGGTGGGATCCGTGGTGCTCGTCGGGGCGTTCCTGCCCGCCGCGGGCGTCGCGCTCGCGCTGTGCCTGCTCCTCGCCGCGGTCGTCGCGCCGTGGCTCTCCGCGCGGTCGGCGCGCGAGGTCGAGGCGCGCGGCGCGACGACGCGCGCGGCGATGACCGCGACGACGCTCGAGATCCTCGAGCAGTCCGGCCCGCTCGCCGTCTCGGGCCGTCTCGACGCGCGCCTCGACGACCTGCGCGCGACGGACCGCGCCCTCGCGCGCGTGACCGACGACGGCGCCCGCCCCGCCGGGGTGGCCGCCGGGATCGCCGCGCTCGCGGTCGGCCTCGCCGTGCTCGCGTCGCTCCTGCTCGGCATCCCAGCCGTGACGGCCGGGACGCTCGCGCCCGTGGAGCTGTCGGTCATCGTGCTCACGCCGCTCGCGGTGTTCGAGGCCGCGAACGCCCTGCCCGCCGCCGCCGTCCAGCTCCACCGCTCGCGCCAGGCCGCGGCGCGCGTCGTCGCGCTCCTCGACGGCTCCGCACCCCGCGTCACGACGGCGGCCCCCGCCGCGGACGCGTCCGTCCCCGGTCCGGCGGAGCCGTCGTCCCCCGAGCAGGCGTCGCTCGCGCTCGACGACGTCGCGGCGGGCTGGCCGGGCGCGGCGCGCGTCGTCGTGGCGGGGGTGGACCTCGACCTGCGCCCTGGGCGGGCGGTCGCGGTCGTCGGGCCGTCGGGCGTCGGCAAGACGACCCTGCTCGCGACCGCCGCCGGGCTCGTCCCCGCGCTCGCGGGGAGGGTGACGCTCGACGGAACCGACGTGAGCGCCCTCCCCCGCGAGGCCACGGCGCGCGGCGTCGTGCTCGTCGCCGAGGACGCGCACGTGTTCGACACGACGGTGCTGGAGAACCTGCGCGTCGCGCGAGGCGACGTCACGGCCGAGGAGGCCGTGGCGACGCTGCACGACGTCGGCCTGGACGCCTGGCTCGCCGCGCTGCCGGACGGCGTCGAGACGCTGCTCGGCCCGGACGCCACGACCGTCTCCGGCGGCGAGCGTCGTCGTCTGCTCGTCGCGCGGGCGTTGTTGTCACCCGCGCCGCTGCTCCTGCTCGACGAGCCGGCCGAGCACCTCGACGCGGCCGGCGCCGACGCGCTCGTGCGGCACCTCGTCGCGACGACCCGCGCGCCGGCGGGCGCGTCGGCCGGAGGTGGCCGACGCGGCGTCGTGCTCGCGACGCACCGGCTCAGCGCGCTCGAGGCCGTCGACGAGGTGCTGCTCCTCGGTGTCCCGGACGGCGCGCCGGACGACGCCCCGGCGCGCGTCGTCGCACGCGGGACGCACGCCGAGCTGCTCGGGCTCCCCGCCTACCGGTGGGCGCTCGACCAGGAGACGCCCGCACCGCGGTAGCCCCGAGATCGACCCGTGCGGCCGAGATCGACCCTCCGAGGGTCGATCTGGAGACCGACGGGTCGATCTCGGCCGGTGTCAGTGGTAGCCGTCAGCCTTCGCCGAGGCGCGCGAGGAACAGCGCCTCGCCGACCGCGAGGTTCTCGATCTCGCTCGGTGCGACCGACTCGTTCGGCGCGTGGATGAGGCACGCCGGCTCCTCGACGCCGAGCAGCACGATCTCCGCGTCCGGGTACTGCCCGGCGAGCACGTTGCACAGCGGGATCGAGCCGCCCTGCCCCGCCGTGACCGTCTCGCGCCCGTACGCGTCCGCGAGCGCCCCCGTGAGCGTGTCGAACACGTGCCCGCTCGTGCGGGCCGCGAACGGCTGCCCGACGGCGTCGCGCTCCACGCGGACGCGCACGCCCCAGGGCGCGTGGGCCTCCAGGTGCGCGACGAGCTTGTCCTGGAGGTCCTGGGCGTCGGAGCCCGGCGGGACACGCAGGTTGAGCCGCGCCGAGGCGCGGGGCTGGATCGCCGCGGCCGAGCCGACGACGCTCGGGGCGTCGATCCCGAGGATCGTCACCACGGGCCGGGCCCAGAGCCGGTCGGCGACGCTGCCCGTCCCGACGAGGCCGACGCCGTCGAGCACTCCCGCGTCGTGGCGGAACTGCTCCTCGTCGTACGCGACGCCGTCCCAGGTCCCGTGGGTGACGGCGTCCGGCACGCCGTCGATCGTCGTGTCGCCGTGCTCGTCGCGCAGGCTCGCGAGCACGGCGACGAGCGCGGCGAGGGCGTCGGGCGCGGCCCCGCCGAACATGCCCGAGTGGATCTCGCCCTCGAGCGCCTCGACGTGCACGACGACGTTCGCCGCGCCGCGCAGCGTCACGGTGAGCGTCGGGAGGCCGAGCTCGGCGTTGCCGGTGTCCTGGACGAGCATCGCGTCGGCCGCGAGCGCCCCCGGGTTCGCCTCGACCCACCGGTCGAGGCCGCCGGTCCCCTGCTCCTCCGAGCCCTCGACGACGAGACGGACGCCGACCGGGTAGTCCTCGCCGCCGAGCGCGCGCAGCGCCCGGAGCGCGGTCAGGTGGGTGACGATGTTCCCCTTGCAGTCGGCGGCCCCGCGCCCGTAGAGCCGGCCGTCGCGCTCGGTGAGCTCGAACGGCGGGGTGGTCCACGCGGCGTCGTCGAGCGGCGGCTGCACGTCGTAGTGCGCGTAGAGGAGCACCGTGGGCGCGCCGTCGGGGCCGGGACGGTGCCCGAGCACGACCTGCGACCCGTCGGGCGTGACCTCGAGCCGCGTGTCGATCCCCTCGGCGCGGAACGCGTCGGCGACCCACTGCGCGGCGCGCTCGCACTCGGCACGGGGGTAGAGGCGCTCGTCGGCGACGGACGGGATGGCGACGAGCGTGCGCAGGTCGTCGAGCGCACGGGGCACCAGGCCCTGGACGGCGGCACGCACCTCCTCGACGTGCCCCGTGGCGCCCGGTCGTGCTCCGGTGCTCGGCTGGCTCACGCGTCCTCCTCGGTCGGGGTGGCGTCGGCGCCCTCGGTGGCGTCGCTGCCCGGCTCCGTCGTGCGGCCGGGGTCGAGGTCGAGCGAGTCGACGTACGCGTCGAACGCGTCGAGCTGGTCGGGGCAGTAGACCTCGATGACGAGCCGGTCGCCCGCGAGGCGGCGCTCGTCGAGGACGGACGGCCGCAGCCCCGGCCCGGCCGCCCCGTTCGCGGCGCCGAGGTTCGCCGTCGCCTCGACGAGGGCCGCCGGGTCCGTGCAGAACCCGCCGCCGTCGTCGCCGAGGACGTCGGCGATGGTCTCCTCGCTGAAGGCCGTGATCCCGATCTCGGCGAAGCGGTCGTGCAGCTCGGCGGCCTTCTGCTCGGCCTCGCGCGCGTCGCGGGTGGACCGCACGTTGTCGAAGACGATCAGCATGACCGCCCCCAGCGCGACCAGGAGCAGCGCGGCGGCGGTGTACGTCACCCACCGCTTGGACGAGGCCGGCTCGGGCTCGTGCACGGGGACGTGGTCCGGTCGCGTCGTGGTCATGCCGCCTCGCCCTCCCCCGCCTCGTCCGCGGCGGCGATGGCCGCGGCCTCCGGGTCCTTCCAGGACGGCTTGCGCAGCAGGTAGAACAGCGCCGGGACGAGCAGGCCGATGATGCCGAGCCCGCCGCCCACGATGAGCACGTACACCCCGACGTTCCCGCTGGAGAACTGGGCCGGCGGCACGAACCCGATGATCATCGCGGCCACCGACGCGCAGAACCCGACGACGCACAGGAGCGTGAGCACGGGCGCGCGGTAGCCGCGCGGGTGGTCGGGCGCGCGACGACGCAGCCGCACCGCCGCGACGAACAGCAGCAGGTACATGACGAGGTACACCTGCGTCGTGATGACGGACAGGATCCAGTAGGCGCTCGACACGTCCGGGATGAACGCGTAGAGGAGCGCGATCCCCGTCGTGATGAGGCCCTGGGTGACGAGGATGTTCTGCTGCACCCCGTGCTTGTTGAGGCGCTGCAGGAACGGCGGGAGGTAGCCCTCCTCGCGCGCGACCGTGAGCAGGCCCTTGGACGGCCCGGCGAGCCACGTGAGCATGCCGCCGAGCGACGCCGCGATGAGCATGAGGCCGAGGATCGGCGTCAGCCAGCTCACGCCGAAGTTGGCGAAGAACGCGTCGAACGCCTGCATGACGCCCGCGGTGAGGCTGAGCTGGTCGGCCGGGATGACCCAGCTGATCGCCACGGCCGGGAGGATGAAGATGACGAGCACGAGCCCGATCGCGAGGAACATCGACCGCGGGAACTCCGTCGAGGGCTTGCGCAGGCTCGTGACGTGGACCGCGTTCATCTCCATGCCCGCGTAGGACAGGAAGTTGTTGACGATGAGCACGAGGGACGCGAGGCCCGTCCAGGCGGGGAGCAGGTGCTGCGCGTCCATCGGCGCGGCCGACGGGTTGCCCTGCCCGAGGAACACGATGCCGAGCACGACGAGGATCGCGGCCGGGATGAGCGTGCCGATGATGAGTCCCCAGCTCGACAGGCCGGCGACCGTCTTGGTGCCCTGCGAGGAGAGCCACACGCCGGTCCAGAAGAGCACGACGATGACGATCGCCACGTACAGCCCGTTGCTGGCGAGGCTCGGGTTGATGACGTACGCGAACGTGCTCGCGACATACCCGAGCAGGCTCGGGTAGTAGAAGATCGTCATCGCGAACTGGCACCAGACGGCGAGGAAGCCGAGCGGCTTGGACACGCCGTCCGCGACCCACCGGTACACCCCGCCCGACCAGCCGGAGGCGAGCTCGGCGGACACGAGGGACGTCGGCAGCAGGAACACGAGCGCCGGGACGATGTAGAGGAACACCGCCGCGAGTCCGTAGACCGCCATCGTCGGCGCGGCGCGCAGGCTCGCGACCGACGACGTGATCATGAACGCGAGCGTGAGCCACGTGATGTAGTTCTTCGGCGTCCGTGCCGTGATCGCCGCGCGCACCTCCGCGTGCGTCGGCGCGCCCGTGGACGAGCCCATCCCCACCCCCGAAGCCGTGACCCCGCGGGGCCGACCGGGACGGCGCGCGGACGGCGCGTCGTCGGAACACCGCGAACATATCCCCGGCGGCGAGGTCGCGCCTGCGGAAGCGCAGGTGGGACGGGCGAGGCGCCCCCGAGCAGCAGCCGTGCGGCAGCCGGCCGCCCGCCGGACGGCACGGTGGTACGTTCGCGAGGCGGCCCGACCCGCGCCGGGAGGCCGCGACCTCGACGGACCACCCCGGGAGCAGCGTTGAAGATCCTCGTGCCCAGCACCATCGCCCTCGACGTGCGCGGCGGCCCGGGAGACCAGGTCGTCCGCTACGACGCCGCGGCACCGCTCGGTCCCGAGGACGCCGACGCCGAGGTGCTCGTGGCGTGGGCGAACACCCCCGCGAACCTCGCGGACGCCGCCGCGCGGCTCACGCGACTGCGCTGGGTCCAGACGCTCGCGGCGGGCCCGGACGCGGTGCTGGCCGCGGGGTTCGGCCCGGACGTGACGATCACGTCCGGGCGGTCGCTGCACGACGGTCCCGTCGCCGAGCACGCGCTCGCCCTCGTCCTCGCGGCCGTGCGCCGGCTCGACGTGCTCGGGGCGGCGCAGCGCGACCACCGGTGGGACACCGCCGTGAACCGCGCCCAGGCCGACCCCGCGACGGCCGCGCGGTACACGCTCGACGGCGCGCGCGTGACGATCTGGGGTTTCGGCTCGATCGCGGCACGGCTCGCCCCGCTGCTCGCCGCGCTGGGCGCCGAGGTGACGGGCGTCGCGAGCCGCCGTGGCGAGCGCCACGGGTTCCCCGTCGTGACCGACGACGACCTCCCCGACGTGCTCGCCTCGACCGACGTGCTCGTCTCCCTGCTCCCCGCGCTCGACGCGACCCGGCACGCGTTCGACGCCGCCCGGATCGACCAGCTCCCCGACCACGCGGTCTTCGTCAACGTCGGCCGCGGCGCCACGGTCGACGAGGACGCGCTCGTCACGGCCCTGCACGACGGCCGCCTCGGCGGTGCCGCCCTCGACGTCACGGAGACCGAGCCCCTGCCGGAGGCGTCACCCCTGTGGGCCGCGCCGCGGCTGATCCTCACGCCGCACGTCGCGGGCAACCGCCCCCAGCGCGCATCGGACCTCGTGAACGCCAACCTCGACGCGCTCCGCGCGGGCCGCGAGCTCCGCAACGTCGTCCCCCGCTGACCCGGCGACGACGGCGAGACGAACCGGAGAGCCGACGCCGGAGCGGGGGCGGGCCGACGACCTACCAGCGGCCGTTGCGGGGGCGCGGCTGGCACCGCGGGCATGTGTACGACGAGCGGTTCATGAACTCGTCGCGGCGCACCGGCGTCCCGCAGCGCGGGCACGGCTCGCCCTCCTGCCCGTACACGGCGAGCGAGCGCGAGAAGTAGCCGGACTGCCCGTTGACGTTGACGTAGAGCGCGTCGAAGCTCGTCCCACCCTGGGCGAGCGCCTCCGTCATCACCTCGGCCGCGGCGTCGAGCAGGCGGTGCGCCTCGGGGCGGCGCAGCGTGTCGGTGGCGCGCGCGTAGTGCAGGCGGGCGCGCCACAGCGCCTCGTCGGCGTAGATGTTGCCGACGCCGGACACGATCGTCTGGTCGAGCAGCGCGCGCTTCACGCCGGTCCGACGGCGGCGGATCGCGTCGACGACGTCGTCGCGCCGCAGGGCGGGGTCGAGGAGGTCGCGGCCGATGTGCGCGACCGGGGCGGGCACCGCGGCGAGGTCGGCCCCGAGCCCGCCGGGCGCGCCGTCGGGCGTGGGCACGAGGTCCTGGACGGACAGGTGCCCGAACGTGCGCTGGTCGACGAAGTCGAGCGCGAGCGCGCCCGCCGGGCCGGCGCCGTCAGGCTCGAGCACGAGGCGCACGCGCAGGTGCGGCGACCGCTCCCCGAGGCCCGGCCCCGAGCGCACCAGGAGCTGGCCCGACATCCCGAGGTGGGCCAGCAGCGCGGCCGCGGGGCCGTCGTCGGGCCCACCCGTCGGCCCGCCCGTCGACCCGCCCGGCACGAGCGGGAGCCAGAGGAACTTGCCGCGGCGCACCGCGGCGTCGAGCCGCTGGCCGAGGAGCTGGTCCCGGAAGTCGGCCGGGCCGCCGTCGTGGCGCCGCACGCTGTAGTCGCGCAGCACCTCGACGTCGACGACCCGGGAGCCCAGCACGTGGCGGCCGAGCCCGTCGCGGACGGTCTCGACCTCGGGCAGCTCAGGCACCGGCGTCCTCGGCCGCCTTCACCGTCGTGGCCGCGCGCCCGTCGGACGGCTCCGGCTCCGCGCGCTCGGCCGCCAGTGCGCGGTAGGCGCGCTCGGCGGCCTCCTGCTCGGCGTACTTCTTCGCGGTGCCGCTGCCGGTCCCGTAGAGCCGGCCGTCGAGGTGGACGTACGACGTGAAGACGCGCGCGTGGTCCGGCCCGACGGCGTCGCTCGAGTAGGAGGGGGCGCTGAGCCCTGCGGCGGCGGCGGCCTCCTGGAGCGACGTCTTCCAGTCCAGCCCCGCGCCGAGCCCTGCGGCGGCCGACAGCGTCGGCTCCACGAGACGGAGCACGAGGCCGCGTGCGGGCTCGAGCCCGTGGCTCAGGTAGACAGCGCCGATGATCGCCTCGACCGTGTCCGACAGGATCGAGTCCTTGTCGTTGCCGCGCGTGCGGATCTCGCCCTTGCCGAGCAGCACGTACTGCCCCAGGCCGAGCCGGCGCGCGATCGCGGCGAGCGACTTCTGCGAGACGGTCGCGGCCCGCATCTTGGCGAGCTCGCCCTCGGACAGGTCGGGGTGGCGGCGGTAGAGGGTCTCCGTGACGACGAGGCCCAGGACGGTGTCACCGAGGAACTCGAGACGCTCGTTCGTGGGGATGCCGCCGTTCTCGTGCGCGAACGACCGGTGCGTGAGCGCAAGCACGAGAAGCTCGGGGTCCAGATGGACCCCGAGCTTCTCGAGAAGACCGGATGCCGGTGCAGCCGGTGCCACGCGCCTCAGCCTGCGTGCTCGGTGCGCAGCGCCTCGGCGTACTGGCGGCCCTTGTAGGTACCGCACGTCGGGCACGCCGCGTGCGACAGCTTGTCGCCCTTGCACTGCGGGCAGGTGGTGAGGTTCGCGGCGGTCGTCTTCCACTGCGAACGACGCGCACGGGTGTTGCTGCGCGACATCTTGCGCTTCGGAACAGCCACGGCTAGCTCTCTTTCGTCTCGTCGGACACGTTCGAGGTGTCGAACATGCTCTCCAGCGCCGACCACCGAGGGTCGACAAGTTCGTGGGTGTGGCCCGGGTCGTCCGCCAGGCGCGCACCGCACTCGGAGCACAGCCCCGGGCAGTCCGCTCGGCACACCGGACTGAATGGTAGTGCAGTGACGACCGAATCCCGTAGCGCGGGCTCGATGTCCGCGAGGTCGCCGTCGAGGTCGTACACGTCCTCGGCGTCCTCCAGGTCGTCGCCCGACTCCTCCGCGGCCTTCGCCCGCTCGGGGTAGGCGAAGAGCTCCGCGAGCTCGACCGTGACGTCCTCGTGGACGGTGTCGAGGCAGCGCACGCACTCCCCGACCGCGCGGCCCGTCACCGTCCCGGAGACCAGCACGCCCTCCATGACCGCCTCGAGGCGCAGGTCGAGCTCGAGCTCGCTGCCCTCGGGGATCCCGATGACCGCGGTCCCGAGGTCGGCGGGCGCGGGGACGGTCGCGACGACCGTCCGCATGCTCCCGGGTCGCCGACCGAGCTCGTGCGTGTCGAGCACGAGCGGCGACGTCTTCTCGGCGGTGATGGCGCGCTCCAGGATCGCCAGGCCGCGGGCGTGGGGGCCCGCGGACGGATGGTCAACGATGTCGGGGGCCGACGGCCGCTCGAGGCGACTGCCAGGCACAGGCCGACGCGCGACGCGCCGAGCCAAACATCGATCTTACGTCACGCCACGGCCCGACCGCCACCTGCCACGTCCTGTCGGGAGCCCACGACCCGGCCCGCCGCCGAGCAGCCGGTGGTCGTCGGCACCGCAGGCGCTCCGCGCCGGCCCGGTGAGGGACTCAGCGGCCGGTGCGCTCGCGCATCGTCGCCGGGAACGGCGACTCCTCCGGCTCGGCGACGCGGTCCCCGAGACGGTCCGCGAGCTTGGCGCGGCCGCCCTGGACCTGTGCGAGCAGCTTGCCGAGGTCGACCTCGAAGTCCGCGAGCCTGCGGTCGCAGTAGTCGTCGGCGTCGCGTCGGAGCACGGCCGCGGCCTCCTCGGCCTCGTCGACGATCTCCCGGGCCCGTGACTCCGCCTGCACGACGACCTGCTCCGCCTGCACGAGCTCGATCGCGCGCGCCCGCGCCGTCGTGAGGATCTCCTCCGCCTGCCGGTGCGCGTCCTCCAGCACGGCGTCCGCCTGCGCGAGCACCTCGTCCGCGTGCGCGAGCTGCTCCGGCAGCGCGCCGCGCAGCTCGTCCAGGAGCGCGACCGCGTCGCCCTTGTGCACCAGCACCGACGACGACATGGGCATCGCGCGCGCCGTCTCCACGAGGTGCGTCAGGTCGTCGAGGATCGCGTTCAGCCCGACCTGCGCCTCCTCCGTCGCGCGCTCCTCGTGCGTCACCCGCCGGTCCTGCTGCTCGCTCACGTACCCGGTCCTCCCCGTCGTGCTCACCTGCTGCTCCCCTGCACCCGTGCCAGCGCCGCACGGACGGCGTCGCCCACCCCCGGCGGGACGAGGTCGTCCACCGGTCCCCCGTACCGCGCGATGTCCTTCACGAGCGACGACGCGACGTGCTGCAGCGCGGCGTCGCCCGCGACGAACACGGTCTCGACGCCCGCCAGGTGCCGGTTCATGAGCGCCATCGGCAGCTCGGCGTCGAAGTCCGCGCCACCGCGCAGGCCCTTGACCACGGCGACCGCCCCGATCTCGCGGCAGAAGTCCACCAGGAGCCCCGGCACGACCTCGACGCGGACCCCGTCCAGCCCGGCGTCGTCGACGGCCGCGCGGGCCAGCGCGACGCGCTCGTCGACGCTCAGCAGCGCCGACTTCGACGCGTTCCGTGCGACGCCGACGACGACCTCGTCGAAGAGCGCGCGGGCGCGTCGGACGATGTCGAGGTGGCCCAGGGTGATCGGGTCGAACGACCCGGGACAGACGGCTGTGGTCACCTCGTCACGGTAGTACACGGGAGCGCGCGGACCCCGGCGGCACGGCCGGGCGGGCGCGGATCGGCCCCGCGCGCGACGATGGTCGGCGTGACCGCCCCCGAGGAGCCCGCCGTCGTCCCGCTCGCCACGCCCGAGCTCGTCCGCTCGCTCCACCGCGACGTGCTGACGCCGTCGTTCCCGCCCGCCGAGCTCATGGACGGGGACGAGCTCGTCGACGCCCACGCGACCGGGCGCCTGCGCAGCCTCGGGGTGGTCGAGGACGGGCGCGTCGTCGCCGGCGTCGTCGGCGAGTGGTTCCCCGACGCGCGCGTCCTCCTCGTCCTCTACCTCGCGATCGCCCCGGGTCGGCGCGGCGGCGGGGTGGGCGCCCGGCTGGTCGCCGCCGCCCTCGACGACTGGCGCGCGCTCGACCCGCTGCTCGTCGTCGGGGAGGTCGAGCACCCCGCGCACCACCTGGGCAGCGAGGCGCACGGCGACCCGGTCGCGCGGCTGCGGTTCTACGCACGGCTCGGCGCGCGCGTCCTCGCCCTCCCCTACTTCCAGCCCGGCGACGGCCCCGGCGGCGAGCGCGTCCCGGCGCTCCTGCTCGTGTCGTTCCCGCTCGGCCAGGGCACCGCCGACGACGTCCCGGCAGCCCCGCTGCGCGCCTTCCTCGCGGAGAACCTCCGCGCGAGCGAGGGCACGCTCGCCGACGACACCGCGACCCGCCGCCTGCTCGACGCCGCGAGCGGCGACCGCGTCGCGCTCGTCGACCCGGCCGACCCCACCGCCCTCGCGACCGCCCCGGTCGGCCTCCTCGCCCCCTCCGAGACCCACGCCCCACCCCCCTGACCCCCCGCCTCGCCACCGACCAGGCCCTCCCGACACGTCGAGCAGGTGGTTCCGGCGCGTCCTGCGAACCGGACGCGCCAGAACCACCCGCTCGGCGGTCAGGGATGGGCTACGGGAGGGCGGGGCCGACGAAGTAGACCGTCGTCTCGCCGTAGTCCTTGCGCGCGACGAGCTCCCAGCCTGTCGGCCAGGCCGGTTCCGGGGTCCGGGTGGAGCGCTCGACGACGACGACGGCGGCCGGGTCGAGGACGCCGGGCGCGGCGAGGTGGGCGAGGACGCGCTCCAGCGCCTCGGCGGTGACGTCGTACGGCGGGTCGACGAGCACGAGGTGGTACGGGCCGTGGCCCGCCCGAACGGAGGCCGGCGTTCCGTCCGCCCCGCCGGCCGGGCGCTGCGCCGCGGCGGCCGCCACGCCGGCGACGAACGCCTCGGCCGGCTGGGCGACGACCCGCACGTCGCGGAGGCCCAGGGCGGCGACGTTGCGTCGGGCGACGTCGGCGGCGACCCGGGCGGAGTCGACGAGCGTCACGTCGGCGGCGCCCCGGCTCGCGGCCTCCAGACCGAGCGCGCCCGAGCCGGCGTAGAGGTCGAGGACGTGCGCGTCGTCGACCACGCCCAGGTGCTCGAGGCGCGAGAAGATCGCCTCGCGGACGCGCTCGCTCGTCGGCCGCGTCCCGCGCGGCGGGACCTGCAGCGTGCGTCCCCCTACCGTCCCCGCCACGATCCTCGTCACGCGCCCAGCCTAGAGCCTGTCGAACGACGGCCCTGGGCCGAGACGGCGTAGCAGGGCCCGGTCCGGGACAGGGCGCGAGCGTGCGCGCACCGTCGCGACGCCCGCGGCCTCGACGACCGGGGGACGACGGGGACGGTGGACCACGACCGCCTCACGCCCGCTCGAGGAACTCCTCGCGCTCCGGGTCGAGCTGGTCGCGGATCGCGTCGGCGAGCGCCGGGTGGCCGGTCAGGTCCGGATCCTCCGCCACGACGGCGGCGGCGTCGGCGCGCGCGGTCGCGATGACGTCCGCGTCCTTGACGACGCGCAGGAGCCGCAGGGAGCTCGCGCGCCCCGACTGCGCGGCCCCGAGGACGTCGCCCTCGCTGCGCAGCTCGAGGTCGACGGTCGCGAGCTCGAACCCGTCGGTGGTGCGTGCGAGGGTCTCGACGCGGGTCGCGGCAGGCGTGCCGGGCTGCGCGGTCGAGACGAGCAGGCACAGCCCCGCCGCGGACCCGCGCCCGACGCGCCCGCGGAGCTGGTGGAGCTGGGAGATGCCGAACCGGTCGGCGTCGAGTACGACCATCGCCGTCGCCTCGGGGACGTCGACCCCGACCTCGACGACGGTCGTCGAGACGAGCACCTGGACCGCGCCGGACGCGAAGTCGGCCATCACGGCGTCCTTGTCCGCCGGGGGCATCTGCCCGTGCAGCACCCCGACCTCGAGCCCCGCGAGGCGCGGGTGCGCGCGCAGCTCCTCGGCGACCTCGAGCACCGCCCGCAAGGGCGCGCGGTCCGAGGCGTCCGGGGCGTCGGGGTCGAGGAGGAAGTCGGGCACCTCGTCGAAGTCGTCGGTCCGCTTCGACGGCGCGTCGGCGTCCGGCTCGTCCGGGTGGATGCGCGCGCACACCACGTACGCGCGGTGCCCGGCGTCGACCTCCTCGCGCACGCGCGCCCACGTGCGCTCCATCCATGCCGCGTTGCCGGCGGGCACGACGTGGGTCGTGATGCCGGCGCGCCCGGCCGGGATCTCGGTGAGCGAGGACGTCTCGAGGTCGCCGAACACGGTCATCGCGACGGTCCGCGGGATGGGGGTCGCGGTCATGACGAGCAGGTGCGGGCTCGTGCGGGCCTTGGCCCGCAGCGCGTCGCGCTGCTCGACGCCGAACCGGTGCTGCTCGTCCACGACGACGAGGCCGAGGTCGGCGAACTGCACGTTCTCCGACAGCAGGGCGTGGGTGCCGACGACGATCCCGGCGGCGCCGCTCGCGGCGTCGAGCAGCGCCTCCTTGCGCGCCGCCGCGCCGAGCGACCCCGTGAGCAACGCCACGCGCGTCCCGTGCTCGGCGCCCCCGAGGAAGCCGCCCTCCGCGAGCGGCCCGAGCAGCGCGCGCAGGGTGCGCGCGTGCTGGGCGGCGAGCACCTCGGTCGGGGCGAGGAGCGCCGCCTGCCCGCCGGCGTCGATCACCTGGAGCATGGCGCGCAGCGCGACGACCGTCTTGCCGGAGCCCACCTCTCCCTGCAGGAGACGCTGCATCGGGCGCGGGAGCGCGAGGTCGGCCGCGATCTCCTCCCCGACCTCGCGCTGACCCGTCGTCAGCGTGAACGGGAGGGCGTCGTCGAAGTCGGCGAGGATGCTCGGCTCCCCCGGGCCACGGAGGGGTCGCGCCGTCGCGGGCTCGGCCGCGGCGCGGGCCCGGCGCTGGGCGAGCGCCGCCTGGAGGACGAACGCCTCCTCGTACCGCAGCCGGTCGCGCCCGCGCCGCCACTGCTTCTCGTCGTAGGGCTCGTGCACGTCGCGCAGCGCCTCGAGCCGCGTCCCGAGCCCGTGCCGCTCGCGCACGGCGTCCGGGAGCGGGTCCGGGACGTCCTCCTCGCGCAGCGGGTCGAGCACGGTGCGCACCGCGGGCTGGATCTTCCAGCTCGGGATGCTCGCGCTCGCGGGATAGATCGGGATGGGCCGGCTCGCCTCGAGCACGGCGCTCTCCGCGTCCTCGGCGTCGTCGTCGACCCCGATGATCTTGTAGTCGGGGTGCGTGAGCTGCCGCGTGCCGCGGTACAGCCCGACGACGCCGGTGAAGAGCCCGTGCCGCCCCGGCGCCAGCCGTTGCTCGTGGTAGCGCAGGACGTTCGGGCTCTTGGCGAAGAACGTGAGCGAGAGCTGCTGCGGACCGTCGGTCACGACCGCCTCGAGGATCGCGCCCGCGCGGTTGCGCATGCGCCGGACCGTCGCGCTGCGGACCTGCGCGACGATCGTCACGTGCTCGCCGAGCGCGAGGCCCCCGAGGTCGGTGAGGCGCCCCGGGTCGCCGTACCGCCGCGGGTAGTGCCGCAGGAGGTCCCCGACGGTCTCGAGGCCCAGCTTCGCGAGCGGACCCGCGCTGCGCGTGCCGACCGCGCGGGTCAGCGGCTCGGCCAGGCGGTCGCTCATCCCTCGGCCTCCACGGTGACCTCGATGTCGTCGGCAGCGTCCTCCGGCCCCTCGGCGGCGAGCGTGACGGCACCGCCGTCGCGGCCCGAGCGCAGGAGCACGACCTCGGCGCCGTCCCCGGTCGCGCGCGCCGCGAGCGCGTCGAGGGCCGCGTCCGGCACGTCGTCGTCGGCGAGCACCGTGACGAGCGTGCCGGCGCGCACACGGAGGGGTTCGAGCCCGTCCGCGAGCCGTCGCGCCAGCTCGGGCACCGGCACGCCCGGGGCGTCGAGCCGAGCCCACCGGGCGGCGGCGAGCGCCGACCGTGCCGCCTCGAGCCGCTGCGCCGCACCGGGCTCCACGAGCTGTGCGGCGGCGAGCGCCACGGCGACGTGCAGGTCGGTCACGGCGGGCAGCACCTCGAGCGTCTCGACCCCGTCCTCGCGCAGGGTCGCGCGCAGGGTCGCGGCGTCGTCCTCCGGCAGGTCCGCGCCGGGCAGGAGCGCGACGTGCGACGCGCGGGCGTCGACCGCGACGCGGTGCAGGGCGGTCAGGTCGACGGGACCGGGAGCCTCCCGCAGCAGCACGACGGCGCCCGCGCGGGCGAGGTCCGCGACGAGACCGGGCGCCGTGGTCACGGCGACCAGACCCGGGCCGTCCGCCGCCACGGTCGCCGCGTCGTGCGCCCCGTCGGCAGCGGTGTCCAGGGCGTGGCCCTCCTCGTGGGGCCCCGGGAGGTGCCGGACCCGCACCTGGCGCAGCGCGGCGTCGTCTCCCCCCGTGGTCGACGCGGCCTTCTCGCCGACGCCCCGCGCGGACCGCAGGCCCGCGACCGCGGCACGTCCGACGGCGACCGCGGCCATCGGGTCGTCGGTGTGGACGTGCGCCTGCCAGAGCCCCGAGCCGTGGTCACCCGGCCCGCCCACCACGACGACGGAGTCGCCGATCCGCGCGAGCTCGGCACGGAGCGGCTCGGCGGGGCCCTCGACGGGCGTGCCGGCCGGGTCCACCGCTCCACCCGCGGGGACGTCGACCACGAACATCACCTCGAACGCACCCCCCTCGTGGACGTCCTGCGGACCGGCACCTGCCTCCCGGGGCGAGCCCGCCACCGGAACCATGCCGGCCATCATGCCGAGCACCTCCGACACACCCGCCACTGCCGGCCCCGCGGCGTCGCGTGCGGGGGCCGGTGCCGAGGCGGCCTCCACGGGGTCGACCGCCGGGACGGCACCCGTGCCTCGCGCGTCGAGCGCCGCGACGAGCGCGCCGAGGACCAGCACCAGGCCGAGGGCTCCGGCGTCGAGGACCTGCGCCCGCGCGAGCACGTCGAGCTCGCCGGTGCTGCGCAGCGCCGCGGCGCGCGCCCCGTCCCGGGCCGCGGCCGCGACGACCGCGGGTGAGGAGGCGCCGGGCCCGTCCGCCGCGGTCGCGGCCGCGCGCGCCGCGGCGTCGGCGGCCGTGAGGATCGTGCCGGGTGCGGGGCGGGCCACCGCGCCGCGGGCGGTGCGGGCGGCGCGGTCCAGGCCCCCCGCGAGCGCGGCACCGGTCACGGTTCGGTGCTCCGCGAGCGCGAGGGCGAGCCCGCGGAGGTACTCGCTGAGGATGACGCCCGAGTTGCCGCGCGCCCCGACGAGCGCACCGCGGGCCAGGCGCACGAGCAGGTCGCCGGCGCCGCCCGCGGCCCCCGTCTCCCCGCCTCCCGCCGGGTCGCCGCCGGGCAGCGCGCGGACCGCGTCCAGGAGCGTGAGGTACATGTTGGTGCCCGTGTCCGCGTCCGCGACCGGGAAGACGTTCACGCGGTCGAGCGACTCGCGCGCGGCGGCGAGCGCACGGACGCCACCGTGGCCCCACGCGACGACGACGGCGGCGTCGACCACGTCGGCTCCGGGGCTCACGTCGGACCGGCTCCTCGCGCTCGGGGGACGACCGCGCCGGGTGGCCGGACGGTCGGACGGCACCGCGGGCCGTCGGGACCACGGTAGTCAACCGCGCGCCGTGGGGGCGCCCGCCGGGCCGCCTCCGGGCCGCGCGGGTGTGACGAGCGCCCGGTTTGAGCTCGGGCCCTCGGATCGGCTACCCTGACGAGGTTGCCCGGGTGCTTCGCGCGCCCTCGACACCGTCGAGGAGCCGCCGAGGAACACCGGGCGAGACACCCTACAGACCATTCAGGACGTCGCCGCTGCGTGCGCGACGTGCACGACGATCAGGAGAAACCGTGGCTGCCAACTGCGACGTCTGCGGCAAGGGCCCGGGCTTCGGGCACAGCATCTCGCACTCCCACATCCGGACGAAGCGCCGCTGGAACCCGAACATCCAGCGCGTGCGCGCCGTGGTCGCGGGGACGCCCAAGCGCCTCAACGTGTGCACCTCCTGCCTCAAGGCCGGGAAGGTCACCCGCCCCGCCTGAGCATCGCGAGACTCTGCGACGAGAGCGTCTGCCGGTTCCCGGCAGGCGCTCTCGTCGTCTCTGCGGCACGACCAGCCCCGCGACCACGGGCGACGACCCCCGGAGATGCGGAGATCTCCTGGAGATCGGGACAAACCGGTTTGGCGGATCCGGGCCGCGGTGGCAGTCTTTGTGCATGGTGACGGAACTGAGCGAGGTAACCATCCGCCCGGCCGCTCCCGCGGACGCGAGCGCCATCGCGGCCGTGCACATCGCGTCCTGGAGGGGCGCGTACGCGGGCATCGTCCCCGACGAGTACCTGGCCTCGCTCGACCACGACCAGCGCGAGCAGCACTGGGTCCAGAGCCTCGCCACCGCGGGCGCCCGCACGTGGCTCGCCGACGCGGACGGCCGCACGATCGGCTTCGCGACGCTCGGCCCGAGCCGTGACGAGGACGCCGAGCCCGGTGACCTCGAGATCTACGCCATCTATCTCGACCCGGAGTCCTGGGGCCGCGGCGTCGCGCGCGACCTCATGCGCACCATGCTCGGCGAGGTGCGTCCCGGCACGACGGTCACGCTCTGGGTCCTCGAGGACGCGGAGCGCGCGCGCCGCTTCTACCGTCGCCACGGCTTCGTGCCGGACGGCGTCGAGCGACGGGACGACATCGGCGGCAAGGACCTGACCGCCGTCCGCTACCGCCGGGGCTGACCGCCGCGCTCAGGCGCGGAAGTGGTCCCACCCCGTCGCGCGGTGCACCACGCGGCCGTCGACCCGGACGCCGGGATCGTCGCACCACGCACGTCGGACCGTGCCGATCGCCCGGAACCCGTCGGGCAGGTCGGCGTCGGCGGGGAACGTCGCGAGCAGCGCGTGGTCCTCGCCTCCCGACAGCACCCAGCCCTCGGCGCGGCCGCCGGCGTCCGTCGCGGCGTCGCCGTCCCCGCTCGTGCCGTCGAGCACGACCGCCGCCGCGCGCAGGCGGTCGCGGTCCGCGCCCAGCGCGGCGAGCTCGAGGTCCACGACGACGCCGCTCGCCCGCGCCATCCGGCCCGCGTCGCGCAGCAGCCCGTCGGACACGTCCATCATCGCGGTCGCGCCGGCGTCGGCGGCCGCGGGCCCCGCGGCGAGCGGCGGGTCGGGGCGCAGGTGCGCGACGACGAGCGCGTCGTCGAGGTCCGCCCGGTCGGCGTCGAGCAGCGCGAGGCCCGCCGCGGACCGGCCGAGGCCCCCGGCGAGCGCCACGACGTCGCCCGGCCGTGCGCCGGAGCGCAGCACGGGCTCGCGGCCCTCGAGGTCGCCGTGGACGGTGACCGCGACGACGACCTGGTCTCCTCCCGAGAGGTCCCCGCCGACGACCGCGGCGCCGAGGGGCGTGCATGCGTCGGCGAGCCCGCGCGCGAGGCCCGTGACCCAGTCGACGGGCAGGTCGCCCGGCATGACGAGCGAGACGACGAGCGCCGCGGGGCGCGCGCCCATGGACACGACGTCGGCGAGGTTCTGCACCGCGGCCCGCCACCCGACGTCGTACCCGGACGACCAGCGCCGACGGAAGTGCCGGTCCTCGACGAGGACGTCGGTCGACACGACGTAGCGGCCGTCGGGCGCCGCGACGACGGCGCAGTCGTCCCCCGGACCGACGAGGGTGGTCGGCGCGGTGGGCAGCAGAGGGAAGATCCGGGCGAGGAGCGCCTCCTCGGGCACGTCGCGGACCAGCAGGGGCGTCTCGCTCACGCCGCCACCCTAGTCGCCGCCCGGGCGGTCACGGGCACCCTCCGCGGGCCGCTACGGTGGTCGCGTGCTCGACGCCGTCCCTCCCGCCTCGCCGTCCACCCACCCCGGTGCGCCCCGGCCCCGCCGTTCGCACCCCCTCGTCCGAGCCCTCGCGGTGCCGGCGCTCCTCGGCGTCGTCGCGGCGACCGCCGCGTGCGCGCCGCGCATCGGCGTCCCGGTCGCGGACGACGCCCAGAACCCGCTGTGCGCGGACGTCGTGCTCGCGCTGCCGGACACCCTGGGCGAGGACCTGGCGAAGGTCGGGACGACGAGCCAGGCCACCGCGGCCTGGGGCGAGCCGGGCGCCGCGGTGACGCTGCGGTGCGGCGTCGAGGTGCCCGGCCCGACGACGACCACGTGCCAGAGCGTCGAGTCCGCCGGCGGCACCGTGGACTGGCTCGTCGTCGAGGACCAGGGCACGTGGACGTTCACGACCTACGGCCGTGACCCCGCGGTGCAGGTCGTCGTGCCGCCGGCCGTGACCGAGAGCCACTCCACGTCGTTCATCGCCGACCTGGGGCGCGCGGTCATGGAGGTCCCGCAGACGCGCGCGTGCGTCGGCGCGGGCGACCTGGGCTGAACCCGCCCGGGTCGGCGCACGGGGTCAGCGCAGGCCGGTGGGCCGCTCGAGCGCGAGCGCGACGAGCTCGTCGATGAGCTCGGGGTAGCTGAGCCCCGACTTCTCCCACATGCGGGGGTACATCGAGAACGGCGTGAAGCCGGGCATGGTGTTGATCTCGTTGACGACGACCTGCTCGTCGGGCGTGACGAACACGTCGACGCGCGAGAGGCCCTCGGCGCCGACCGCCTCGAACGTGCGGACCGCGATCTCGCGCACGCGCTCCACGAGGTGCTCGGGGAGGTCGGCGGGGCACGACAGCTCGACCCCGGCCTCGTCGAGGTACTTGGCCTCGAAGTCGTAGAAGTCGTGCGCCTCGCCCGTGACGACGATCTCGCCGGGCAGCGACGCGCGCGGGCGCGCGCCACCGCGCCCGCCGAGGACGGCGCACTCGATCTCGCGACCGACGACGCCCGCCTCGACGATCACCTTGGGGTCGTGCTCCTGCGCGGCGGCGATCGCGGCGGGCAGGTCCGCGAGGTCGTCGACCTTGGAGATGCCGAGGCTCGACCCGGCGCGCGCCGGCTTGACGAACACGGGCAGGCCGAGGGCCGCCACCGTCTGCGTCCACGCCTCGGGGTCGCGCTCGAACGCGCCCGGGCGGATCACGGTGTACGGGGAGACGGGCAGCCCCTCGCCCGCGAGCACGAGCTTCATGAAGTGCTTGTCCATGCCGACGGCGGACGCGAGCACGCCCGCGCCGACGTAGCGGACGTCGGCGAGCTCGAGCATGCCCTGGAGCGTGCCGTCCTCGCCGTAGGGGCCGTGCAGCAGCGGGAAGACGACGTCCACCTCGCCGAGCACGCGCGGGACGTCGCCCGGGGTGAGGACGCGCAGCTCCCGGCGCCCGGTCGACAGCGGCAGGATGACCTCCTCGCCGGTCGGCTCCACCTGCGGCAGGCGCCCCTCCGTGATCTCCCAGCGCGCGGGCTCGTCGGCCGCGAGGACCCACTCGCCCGTCGGCGTGATCCCGACGGGGACCACGTCGTAGCGCGAGCGGTCGATCGCGCGCAGGACGCCCGCGGCGGTCGCGGCGGAGATGGCGTGCTCGCCCGAGCGGCCCCCGAACAGCACGAGGACGCGGGGCTTGCGGGGCGCGCCGGTGGGGTGCTCGTCGGTGGACGGCACGGACCGGTCGGGGCTCTGGCTGGACATCGCGGACGACCCTACCGGACGCCTGCTCGCGCGCCCGACGCGCGCAGGTCCGTCGCCCCGGGAACGATCCGGGGGCGTCCCGCGTTGGGGTTGCCGTGGAAGACACGACTCTCGAGGCCCCCGCGGCCGACGACCCCGACCATAGTCCCGGCCGCACCGGCCCCGGCAGCGAGCGGACGCGCGAACGCGTCCCCGACGACCGGAGGGCGGTGCGGGCACGATGACGACCTTCCTCTCCCTCCTGCTCGGGCTCCTCGTGGTTCTCGCGATCACGGCGGCGACGGCGTACTTCGTCGCCCAGGAGTTCGCCTACATGACCGTCGACCGCTCCCGCCTGGGAGCCAAGGCGGAGGCCGGCGACGAGTCGGCCCGGCGCGCGCTCGCCGTCACGAGGCGCACGTCCTTCGTCCTGTCCGGGGCCCAGCTCGGGATCACCGTGACGGGCCTGCTCGTCGGCTACGTGGCCGAGCCGCTCATCGGCGAGTCGCTGGGCACGATGCTCGGCGGCGTGGGAGTACCCACGGGCGTCGGCGTGGCGGTGGGCACCGTGCTCGCCCTCGTGCTCTCGACGATCGTCCAGATGCTCTTCGGCGAGCTGTTCCCCAAGAACCTCGCCATCGCGCGGCCCGAGCCGCTCGCGAAGGGCCTGGCCCGCTCCACGACCGCCTACCTCACGGTGTTCGGCTGGCTCATCGCGGTGTTCGACAAGGCGTCCAACGCCCTGCTGCGCCTCCTGAAGATCGAGCCCGTGCACGACGTCGACAACACCGCGACCGCGCGCGACCTCGAGCACATCGTGGCCGACTCGCGCGAGAGCGGGGACCTGCCCGACGAGCTCTCCGTGCTGCTCGACCGCATCCTCGACTTCCCCCAGCGGGACGTCGAGCACGCGATGATCCCGCGCTCGCGCGTCGGGACGGTCCGCCCCGACGCGACCGTCGCCGAGGTCCGCGAGCTCATGGCCCGCGCCCACACCCGCTACCCCGTGGTCGACGAGACGGACCAGCCGCTCGGCGTCGTCCAGCTCGCCGACGTCCTGGCGACCGACCTGCCCGACGGCGCGCCCGTCACCGCGCTCATGCGCCCGGCCGTCGTGCTGCCCACGCTCATGACGCTGCCCGACGCGCTCGCGCAGCTCAACGCCACGCGCAACCAGCTCGCGTGCGTCATCGACGAGTACGGCGGGTTCACCGGCGTGCTCACGGTCGAGGACCTCGCCGAGGAACTCGTGGGCGAGATCACCGACGAGCACGACCCGGAGCAGCCCGTCACGGTCACGGCCGAGGACGACGGCGTGTGGGTCATGGGCGGCGACGTCCACGTCGACGAGGCGGAGCGCGCGATCGGGCAGGACCTGCCGCGCGGCGACCACGAGACGGTCTCCGGGCTCCTCATCGCCCAGCACGGCGCCCTGCCGCGCGCGGGCGACACGATCGAGGTCCCGCTGCCGGACGACCCGGCCGACCTCGTCCACGACGTGCCCGTGCACCGCTCGCTCGTCGTCGACGTCCTGTCGGTCGAGCGGCACGTGCCGCGCCTCGTGCGGGTCCGGCTCGTGGAGCAGCGGGGCGACGCACCCGCCGCCGACGAGACGGGCGAGAGCGCCCGACCGACCACACGCCCGGCGACCGCTGCGGAGGAGCCCCGATGAGCAACCCCTGGGTCGTCGTCGCGGCGACCGTCGCGATCATCGCGCTCAGCGCGTTCTTCGTCGCCGTGGAGTTCGCGCTCCTCGGCGCCAAGCGGCACCGCCTCGAGGACGCCGCCCCGACCAGCCGGGCGGCGCGCGCCGCGCTGCGCAGCTCGAACGAGCTCACGCTCCTCATGGCCGGCGCGCAGCTCGGCATCACGGCGTGCACGCTCGCGCTCGGCGCCATCACCAAGCCGGCCGTCCACCACTGGCTCACGCCCGTCTTCGAGGCGTGGGGCGCGCCCCTGTGGGCCGCGGACGTCGCGGGCTTCGTGCTCGCCCTGATCGTCGTGACGTTCCTCCACCTCGTCATCGGCGAGATGGCGCCGAAGTCGTGGGCGATCGCCCACCCGGAGCGCTCGGCCACCCTGCTGGCGCTCCCGATGCGCGGGTTCATGTGGGCGTTCCGCCCGCTCCTGCGCTGGCTCAACGCGCTCGCGAACCGCTGCGTGCGGGCCGTCGGCGTCGAGCCGGTCGAGCACGTCGAGGGCGGCGGTCAGGACCCCGCGACCCTGCGCCACCTCGTCGAGCACTCGGCGAACGTCGGCGCGCTCGAGGCGTCGTACCGCGTCCAGATCTCCGGTGTCATCGAGCTGGAGACCCTCACTGTCGACGCTCTCGTGCCCGCGGAGGGCCGACCCACGTCGGTCCCGGCGACCGCCACGGCCGCGGACGTGCGCGCCGCGTCCGCCCGGTCGGGCCACCTGCGCATCCTCGTCGAGAACGGGAGCGTCGTACCGAAGGTCGTGCACGTGCGCGACACGCTGCTGGAGCCCGACGACCGGCCCGCCGGAGAGCTCGCGCGCCCGGGGTTCGTCCTCGCGTCCGGGACGACCGTGCACGCCGCGCTCGCGCGCATGCGCGAGTCGAGCGAGCAGCTCGCGGTCGTCATGGACGGCGAGCGGTTCGTCGGCGTCGTGACGCTCGCCGACGTGCTGCGCCGGATCCTGCCGACCCCGGAGGATCCGGTGCCCGCGCTCGTCGGCTGACCTGCCCGGCGTACGGTGGAGGGCCTCGGCGACGCGCGTCGCCGGGGCCCCTCGCCGTCCGCCCCGACCGAAGGCAGGCCATGCCCACGCCCGTCACCCCGTCGTCCTCCCCGTCCTCCTTCGCTCCCCCGTTCCCGGAGCCCCGCTCCCTCCTGTCCGACGACCTGCTCGACGCGGTCCGTGGCCGCGCCGCGGGCTACGACCGCGACAACGCGTTCTTCGACGAGGACCTCGCGGCGCTCGTCGACGCGGGATACCTGCGCGCGCTCGTCCCCACGTCGTTCGGCGGCGCCGGGCTCGGCCTGCGCGAGGTCGCGCACGAGCAGGCGCGGCTCGCGGGCGCGGCGCCCGCGACGGCGCTCGCGGTGAACATGCACCACGTGTGGACCGGCGTCGCGCGCTACCTGCACGAGCGCGGCGACTCGTCGCTCGACTGGCTGCTCGAGGAGGCCGGCCGCGGCGAGGTGTTCGGCTTCGGGTACTCCGAGGGCGGCAACGACCTGGTCCTGCTCGGTTCGCGCACCGAGGCACGACCGGACGGCGCGGGCGGCTACACGTTCCACGGCCGCAAGATCTTCACGTCCAACTCGCCCGCGTGGACGCGGCTGGGCGTCCTCGGCCTCGACACTGCGTCCGACGACGCCCCGCGCCTCGTGCACGCGTTCGTCCCCCGGGACTCCGGGGTCGAGGTGCTCGACGACTGGGACACGATGGGCATGCGGGCCTCGCAGTCCCGGTCCACGGTGCTCGACGGCGCTCACGCGCCCGCCGACCGCGTCGTCCGGCGCCTCGCGCCCGGCCCCACGCTCGACCCGCTCGTCGTGGGGATCTTCACGACGTTCGAGACCCTCCTCGCGTCCGTCTACACCGGGATCGCGGAGCGCGCGCTCGAGCTCGGCGTCGCCGCGGCGCGCCGCCGCACGTCGATGAAGAACGACGGCGCGTCGCTCGCGCAGGACCCGGACATCCGGTGGCGACTCGCCGACGCCGCGCTCGCGCTCGACGCGGTCTGGCCGCAGATCGACACCGTCGCGGGCGAGCTCGACGCGCTCGTCGACCGTGGCGCGGGCTGGTTCCGCGCGACCGCGGGGCTCAAGGTGCGCGCCACGGAGACCGCGAAGACGGTGGTCGACCAGATGGTGCGCGTCGCCGGCGGGTCGAGCTACTTCGCCGGCAACGAGCTGGGCCGCCTGTACCGCGACGTGCTCGCCGGGATCTTCCACCCGTCCGACGACGAGTCGGCCCACTCGACGGTCGCCCAGTCCCTCCTGGGCCCGCCCGCCTGACCTTCCCTCCCTCCACCCGCCGAGTCGGGTGGTGGTCAGGGGGTGGTTGGTCGGGGCAGCCGTCGCGCAGGCGGGCGTACGCTGCGGCCATGAGCGACCCGCACGTCCCCGCCGCCCTCTCCCCCGCGACCGTCGCCGTCGCCGCCGGGCGGCCCGAACGCGGGCAGGGGGCGCCCGTGAACCCGCCGATCGTCCTGTCGTCCACGTACGTCTCGCAGGGTGTACAGCAGCCTGGTGAGCTCCTGTACACGCGGATGGACACCGAGACCTGGCACCCGTTCGAGGAGGCGCTCGCCGCGCTCGAGGGCGCGGCGGAACCGGGCGTGGTCTTCGGCTCGGGGATGGCGGCCGTCGCGGCCGTCTTCTCGTTCGTCCCCGCCGGTGGCAAGGTCGTCCTTCCCCGGCACGCCTACCAGGTGACGCTCGGCTTCGCGGACGACCTCGCCGCGCGCGCGGGCGTGGAGGTCGTCCGCGTCGACGTCGCGGACACCGACCAGGTCCTCGCCGCTCTCGACGGCGCCTCGCTCCTGCTCGTCGAGTCGCCGACCAACCCCATGCTCGAGGTCGCCGACCTGCCGGTGCTCCTCGCGGCGGCGCGCGACCGGGGCGTGCTCACCGCCGTCGACAACACGTTCGCGACACCGCTCGGGCAGCAGCCGCTCGCGCACGGGGCCGACGTCGTCGTGCACTCGGTGACGAAGTACCTCGCCGGGCACTCCGACGTGGTCCTCGGCGCCGCGGTGGCCCGGACGCCCGAGCTCGTCGCGGCCCTGCGCGCGTACCGGACCCTGCACGGCTCGATCCCGGGCCCGTTCGAGGTGTGGCTCGCGCTGCGCGGCCTGCGCACCCTCGCGCTGCGCGTCGAGCGCGCCCAGGCGAACGCGGCCGAGCTGGCCAGGCGGCTCGCCGACCACCCGGACGTCGTCGAGGTGCGCCACCCGAGCCTGCCGACGGATCCCGGTCACGAGCGCGCGTCGCGCCTCATGACGGGCTACGGGTCGATCCTCGGGGTCCGCCCGCGCGGCGGAGCGTCGGGGGCTGACGCGGTCGTCGCGGCCGTGCGCCTGTGGGTGCCGGCGACGAGCCTCGGCGGCGTGGAGTCGAGCCTGGAGCGTCGCCGACGGTTCGCGACCGAGTCGCTCACGGTCCCCGAGGACCTGCTGCGGCTCTCCGTGGGCATCGAGGACGTCGAGGACCTCTGGCAGGACCTCGACCGCGCGCTGCGGGCACCCGCCGGCTGACTTCCCCCGATGTGCGCTACCGTGCCTCGACGTCCGGGCGCCCGGGCCGCGACGGGTCGGGCGTGCCCACCGGGCCCGCCGGGACGTAGAAGACGCCGTCGTCGAGGTCGACGTCGAACGGACGCCCCTCCGCGGGGCGCTGCACGATGTCGAGGCGCTGGCGCTCCTTCTCCTCGGTGAGGTGCGTGCGGCTCGGCTGGAAGATCTCGACGATCTCGCCGAACATGCCCGACGACGCGCTCTCGCCCCCACCTGCGTCGCGGCGGGCGCGCGCCTCGGCGCCGGAGGTGAACCTCGTGATCCCGACGACGAGCAGCACCGTGAGCGCGACCGCGACGAGCACGCCCACCACGTCTGCGCCGATCCCCTGCAGCATCTCCCGAGCCTAGCGTCGACCACCCCGACCGGACCACGACGGCAAGGCCCCGCGCACACGACCCCGGGACGACGTCGACATCGTGCCGAGACACCGCCGTGACCCGACCGGAACCGGACCGTGCCCTGTCCGCCGCGCGGGCGTGACCTGCGCTTTCTACGATCGAGCCATGAGGACACGACGAGCGGTGCAGACCGGAGGCCGGCGAGGACGGCCCGCCCTGTCGAGGCCGCGACGACGCCCCGCGGCAGCCGCCGCGGCAGCGGGGCTCGTGCTGGCCCTCGCCGCGTGCACGCCGGGCGGCACGGACGACTCCCCGTCGCCGTCGGGCACCGCGACGAGCGACTCGCCCAGCCCCACGGACTCGCCGTCCGACGGGTCGGGCGAGAGCCCGACGGACGACTCGTCGGCACCGGCCGACGACGCGACCGAGGCCCCGCTGCCGTTCCCCGCGAACACCGATCCCGACACCCAGGACCCGTCCGCGGACGCAGCCCTGACCGTGACGGACATCCGGATCGGTCACCACGACGGCTTCGACCGCGTCGTCTTCGAGCTCGGCGGCACGGGGGCGCCCGGGTGGCGCGTCGAGTACGTCGACCAGCCGATCGACGACGGCAGCGGCAACGTCGCGACCGTCGACGGCGACGCCTACCTGCAGGTCATGATCTCCGGCTCGGGATACCCCATGGACACGGGCGTCGACGAGTACGCGGGCCCCAACCCGGTGCGCGCCGGCGACGACGGCGAGGTCGAGGAGGTCCTGCTGCGCGGGGTCTTCGAGGGCTACACGCAGGCGTTCGTCGGGGTCGACGACGAGCAGCGACCCTTCCGGGCGTTCTCGCTCGAGGACCCGACGCGCGTGGTGGTCGACGTCCGCGACGACGACTGACGCTCCGCGCCCGGCCCCGCAGCCGTCCTCAGCGCTCCGCCGAGATCCCCTCGGCCTTCTGCGGCCGGGCGAGCAGGCCGCGCGCCATCTCGTCGACGGGCATGCCCTCGTGCAGCACCGCGACGACGCCGGCCGTGATGGGCATCTCGACGCCTACCTTCTGCGCGAGCTCGAGCACCGACCGGCAGGACTTGACGCCCTCGGCCGTGCCGCCGGTGGCGGCGATCGCGTCGTCGAGGCTCAGCCCCTGGCCGACGTGCTTGCCGAGCGTGTGGTTGCGCGAGAGCGGCGACGAGCACGTCGCCACGAGGTCGCCCATGCCCGCGAGGCCGGGGAACGTCTCGGCGTCCGCCCCGAGCGCGAGGCCCAGGCGCGTGATCTCGACGAGCCCGCGGGTGATGACCGTGGCCGTGGTGTTGTAGCCGAACCCCCGCCCCTGGGCGATCCCCACCGCGAGGGCGATGACGTTCTTGACCGCGCCGCACAGCTCGACCCCGACGACGTCGCGGTTCGTGTAGGGACGGAAGTACGACGACGAGCAGGCACGCGCCACGTACCGCGCCACGTCCTCGTCGACGCACGACACGACGGTCGCCGTCGGCTGGCGGTGCGCGATCTCGCGCGCCAGGTTCGGGCCCGACACCACGGCGACGCGCTCGGGCGGCAGCCCGAGGGACTCGGCGACGACCTCGCTCATGCGGCGGTCGGTGCTCAGCTCGACGCCCTTCATGAGCGAGACCGCGACGGCGTCGAGCTCCAGGTGCGGGCGCAGCTCGGCGAGCGTCGTGCGCGCGACCTGCGAGGGGATCGCGACGACCACCAGGCCCGCCCCGGCGAGCGCGTCGCGCGCGTCGGTCGTCGCCCGGATGCCCGCGGGCAGCTCGATGCCCGGAAGCCGCTTCTCGTTGCGGCGCTCGACGTTCACCTGCGCGGCGACCTCGGGGTCGCGGCCCCACAGGCGGACCTCGCAGCCGGCGTCGGCGAGCACGGCGGCGAACGTCGTGCCCCAGCTCCCCGACCCGAGGACCGCGGCGACGACGCGCTCCGGGGCAGGAGCGTCGTCGGCGCCGAGCGGCGCGGGACCGATCTCGACGGTCTGGTCCCCGCTCACCGACGGCGCTCCGAGCCCGGGTGCTGACGCAGGTCGAAGCGCTCCGCGGGCGCCTTCGCGCCGCGGATCTCCTCGAGCTGGTGCGTGATCGCCGCCATGATGCGCTCGGTCGCCTCGCGCAGCGTCGCGGTGTCCTGCGGGCGGTCGTAGAGGTCGGACAGGTCGACGGGCGGGCCGGCGTGCACCGCCACCCGCTTGGGCGGGATCGGCTTGAACACCTTGCCGTACGGCGCGAGGAGCTGCTCGGCGCCCCACTGCGCGATGGGAACCACAGGGGCGCGGCTCGTCAGGGCCAGCCGCGCGACGCCCGTCTTGCCGACCATGGGCCAGCCGTCGGGGTCGCGCGTCAGCGTCCCCTCGGGGAAGAACACGACGCACTCCCCCTCGTCGAGGCGCGCGGTGGAGTCGACGAGCGACTGCGCGGCGCCCGCGGTACCGCGGTGGACCGGGATCATGCCCGTGCGACGCAGGATGCCGCCCAGGACCGGCACCGTGAACAGCGACGCCTTGGCCGTGATCTTGGGCGCGCGCCCCTGGTCGTAGAGGAAGTGCGCGAGCGTCACGGGGTCGACCTCCGTGACGTGGTTCGCCGCGGCGATGAAGCCGGTCGGGGGCAGGTTCTCCGCGCCGCGCCAGTCACGGCGGGTGATCGCGAAGAGGATCGGGCGCAGGAAGAACGCGAGGGTCTTGTACGCGCGCGGGGTCTCGGGCAGGCTCGGCACGGTCACCGAGCCTACCGGGCGCGGCCCGCCGCTCAGATCCAGCCGTGCCGCCGCGCCACGTGCGCCGCCTCGTGACGGTTCGCCGCCCCGAGCTTCGCGGCGGCCGACGACAGGTAGTTGCGCACCGTTCCTGGGGCGAGGTGGGCGCGCGTCGCGATCTCCTCGACGGGCGCCCCGTCGGCGGCGAGCTCGAGCACGTCCGCCTCGCGCGCGGTGAGCGGGCTCGCGCCCGCGGCGATCGCCTCCGCGGCCAGCTCGGGGTCGACGTAGCGGCCGCCGTCGCGCACCTGCCGCACGACGTCGGCGAGCACGCGCGACGAGACCGTCTTGGGCAGGAACCCGCGCGCGCCCGCCTCCAGCGCGCGCTTGAGATAGCCCGGCCGGCCGTGGCTCGTGACGATCACCACACCGCACGACGGCAGGTCGCGCGCGAGGCGCTGCGCGACCTCGACCCCGTCGAGCCCGGGCATCTGGAGGTCGAGCACCGCGACGTCGGGCTCGAGCTTGAGGGCGGCGGCGACGGCCTCGGGACCCGAGGCCGCCTGCGCCACGACCTCCAGGTCGTCCTCGAGGGCCAAGAGCGACGCGACGGCGTCGCGGATGAGGTTCTCGTCGTCGGCGAGCAGGATGCGGATCACGCGCGCGTGGTCCTCTCGGTGGTGGGGGCGGGAAGGTCGCGAGCGCTGCCCCGCGCCGGTGCCCCCCGGGCCGCGCCGTCGTCGGGCACGCGCGCGACGAGGCGGTACCGGCCGCCGTCGGACCACGTGCGCAGGCTCCCGCCGGCGCCCTCCAGCCGCTCCCGGAGACCGACCAGCCCGGAGCCGCGCCCGTCGCCCGTCCCCGTGGGGGCGCCGTCGTTGACGATCTCGACGACGCTCGACGTCCGGTCCCGGTGCACCGTGATCGTGCACGTGCGGGCGGTCGAGTGCCGCACCACGTTGGTGACGCCCTCGCGCACCGCCCAGGCGAGCGCCTCCTGCGCGGCGGCGCCGACCGGGGTCTCCTCGCCGTGGACGGTCGTCTCGATGCCCGCCGAGCGCAGGACCGAGCGGGCGCCGACGAGCTCGGCGCCGAGGTCGGCGGTGCGGTAGCCGGCGACGACGGCGCGCACCTCGCGCAGCGCGTCCTGCGCGATCCGGCGCACCTCGAGCATCTGCTCCTCCGCGCCGGGGCGGCCCCGGGCGGCCAGCTCCGCGGCGAGCTCGCTCTTCACGGCGACGACGGACAGCGTCCGCCCGAAGACGTCGTGCAGGTCGCGGGAGAACCGCAGCCGCTCCTCCGCGACGGCGAGCCGGGCGTGGAGCACGCGTGTGCGCTCCTGCTCCCACACGATGCCGAGCATCCACACGGACACGCGGTAGGACCCGAACACGGCGACGAGCATGATCGTGCCCGACAGCCCGAGGCCGAACGCCATGCCCGCGGTCGTCGAGGTGATCGGCCCGGTGCCCACCCACACGGAGCACCCCGTGACCGCGCCGAACAGGACGGCGAGGAGGGCGAGGCGCCGGAAGGTGAGGAGCGGCACGACGGCGAGCGTGCCGAACCCGAACCCCAGCAGGAGCGCGTAGTACCGGGCGCTCCCGGCGACGTCGTCCGCCGAACCGACCGGGAAGGTCCAGAACCCGACCACCGCGACCGCGAGGGACACGGCGCCGTGGAGCGCGAGCAGCCACGGGCGCACGACCGGGCCCCCGAGGAAGTGCACCACCCCCGCCCGGAGCATCGCGAGGCACGTGACGGTGTGCGCGAGGACGAGCAGCAGCCACGCGTTGACGGCCCCTGGCCGGAACGTCTGGTCGACGCCGACGAGCGCGAGCGCGAGGAACGGCTCGAACAGCGAGAGCAGGTACAGCGACCAGCGCGTGTAGGCGTCGAACCGCTCGGGCGCGGTCCGACGGCTCCACACGTCGAGGAACGTGCGTGGTCGGGTGATCACGTCGACCAGCGTCGCACGCACGCGCGCCGCAGCGCCGTGACAGGCGTCATGACCTGCGGTGACGATGTCCCGGGGTCAGTCGCGGCGGACGTCGGCACCGAGCGCGACGAGCTTCTCCTGGAAGTTCTCGTAGCCGCGGTCGATGAGGCTGATGCCGCGCACGGTCGACGTGCCCTTCGCCGCGAGCGCGGCGATGAGGTGGGAGAAGCCGCCGCGCAGGTCGGGGACCTCGATGTCGGCCGCGGCCAGCGGCGTCGGGCCGGAGATCACCGCGGAGTGGTGGAAGTTGCGCTGGCCGAACCGGCAGTCGCGCCCGCCCAGGCACTCCTTGTAGACCTGGATGGTGGCACCCATGCCGCGCAGCGCGTCGGTGAAGCCGAACCGGTTCTCGTAGACCGTCTCGTGCACGATCGACAGGCCCTTGGCCTGGGTGAGCGCGACGACGAGCGGCTGCTGCCAGTCCGTCATGAAGCCGGGGTGCACGTCCGTCTCGAGGACGATCGGCGACAGGTCGCCGCCCGGGTGCCAGAACCGGATGCCGTCGTCCTGGACGTCGAAGCGGCCGCCGACCTTGCGGAACGTGTTGAGGAACGTCATCATCTCGGGCTGCGTCGCGCCCTTGACCGTGATGTCGCCGCCCGTGGCGAGCGCGGCCGACGCCCACGACGCCGCCTCGATGCGGTCGCCGAGCGCCGTGTGCGTGTACCCGTCGAGGCGGTCCACGCCCTCGATGCGGATCACGCGGTCGGTGTCGACCGAGATGATCGCGCCCATCTTCTGGAGCACCGCGATGAGGTCCATGATCTCGGGCTCGATCGCGGCGTTCGCGAGCTCCGTGATCCCCTCGGCGCGCACGGCCGTGAGCAGGAGCTGCTCCGTGGCGCCCACCGACGGGTACGGCAGCGCGATCTTGGTGCCCTGCAGGCGGCGCGGGGCGCGGATGTGGATCCCGTTCTCGCGCTTGTCCACGACGGCGCCGAACTGGCGCAGGATGTCCAGGTGGTAGTTGATCGGCCGGTCGCCGATCCGGCACCCGCCCAGGTCGGGGATGAACGCCTCGCCCAGGCGGTGCAGCAGCGGGCCGCAGAACAGGATCGGGATCCGGCTCGAGCCCGCGTGCGCGTCGATGTCCGCGACGTGCGCCGACTCGACGTTGGAGGGGTCCAGGTCGAGGATCCCCGCGTCCGGGTCGGACTTCACCGCCACGCCGTGCAGCTCCAGCAACCCCGTCACGACGCCGACGTCGCGGATCTGCGGCACGTTGCGCAGCACGCTCGGCGACTCCCCCAGCAACGACGCCACCATCGCCTTGGACACGAAGTTCTTCGCGCCCCGCACGGTGATCGTCCCGTCCAGCGGGGTCCCGCCGTTGACGTACAGCACATCCTTCATGAGCTCTGGTCGCCCTCTCGCCAGCCGATGGTCCGTGGTGCCCCTGCGGGCCCGGTCCCGCGTGTCGTGGCCGCGGACGGCTCGTCCGCGGGCGCGGGGCCCGAGTGCGCCAACATGCGGCACCCGGAGATTATTCACCCCCGCGGGCATGCTCGCCGCCATCCGGACGGCGGCGGCCGTCCCCGACACGTTACTCCCCGGTACGCCTGCGCGGGACGAGCGCCCAGAACCGCGAGGTAGAGCCCTGGTCCCGCGAGGTAGAGCCCTGGTCATGACCATGCCTCTACCTCGGCGGACCAGGGCTCTACCTGGGCGGACCAGGGCTCTCTCCCTCGGCGGACCGGGGCTCTCCCTCGGTGCAGCCGGAGGCCGGGTCAGACGGCGGTCGGGTCGAACCCCGCGACGTACCGGTCGATCTCGGCGAGGTAGGCGGCCCGCTGGGAGTCGCCGAGCCACGACGCCTCGAACGAGTTCCGCGCGAGCTGCACGACCTCCTCCGTGGTCAGGTCCGCCGCGCCCGCGAGCGCCACGTAGTTGTCGGCCACGTAGCCGCCGAAGTACGCCGGGTCGTCGGAGTTCACGGTGACCCGCACGCCCGAGCGCAGCAGGCCGGCGATCTCGGTCGCCTTCATGTCGTCGGTGACGAACGAGTTCGAGATCGGGCACGTCGTCAGGCCCAGCCCGCGCTCGCGCACGACGTCGACGAGCGCGGGGTCCTCCACGACGTTCGTGCCGTGGTCCACGCGGTCCACGCCGATCTCGTCGAGCACGGTCCGGATGTTGTCGATGCTGCCGACCTGGTCGATGTCGCAGTGCATCGTGAGCCGGTAGCCGAGCTCGCGGGCGCGCGCGAAGACCTCGGCGAACTTCTGCGGCGGGTTGTCGCGCTCGTCCGAGTCGAGCCCGACGCCCAGGATCTTGTCCCGGAACGGCACCGACGCCTCGAGCGTCTCTGCCGCGCTCTGTGCGGAGTGGTCGCGCAGGAAGCACAGGATGAGGTGCGCGTCGATGCCGTGCTTGCTCGGCGCCTCGGCCGCGGCGCGGTGGTAGCCCGTCACGACCGCCTCGAACGGCACGCCCCGCGACGTGTGCGCCTGCGGGTCGAAGAACATCTCGGCGTGCTTCACGCCGTCCGCCGCCGCGCGGGCGAGGTAGGCGTCGGCGAGCTCGTAGAAGTCGTCCGCGGTCTGCAGCACCTCCATCGCCGGGTAGTACACGGCGAGGAAGCTCGTCAGGGAGTCGAACGCGTAGGTCGCGCGCACCTCCTCGACCGTCGTCTGGCCGATGTCGATCCCGTTCTTCTGCGCGAGCCGCAGCTTGAGGTCGGGCTCGAGCGTGCCCTCCAGGTGCAGGTGCAGCTCCGCCTTGGGCAGGCCGGTGACGAACTCGCGGGTGGGCGTCGTGGGCGCGGGCATGGGTCTCCTTCTCGGGTCGGTGTCCCCCCGCCCCCATCCTCCCCCGTGCACGACGCCGGGGCGCACCCGCTCCCGGACGGCCGCACCGGCGTCGGGCTCGCGGGGACGGTGGCGGCCCGAATCGATTAGGCGGCTGACGCCGCGGGCGGGGGCGAGGCATGGTCGTCGCGTTCGACATCCGAGAGCGAAGGAGCTGGAGAGATGCGACGCATCGCAGCGTGGGCCGCCGCCGTGGTCCTCGGCGCGGCCGGGCTCGTGGCGGCCTCGCCACCCGCCCCGGCCGCCGCGCACGGGGCGGAGGTGTTCCCGGGGAGCCGCCAGTACCTGTGCTGGGTGGACGGCCAGACGGGCAACGGGCAGGTCGACCCGCAGAACCCGGCGTGCGCGAACGCCTACGCGGTCAGCGGGACCTCGGCGTTCTACAACTGGTTCGGGAACCTGGACTCGAACGGCGCGGGCCGGACGGTCGGCTACGTCCCCGACGGGCAGATCTGCGACGGCGGGGGGCGCGGCCCGTACGACTTCAGCGGGTTCAACGCCGTGCGCGACGACTGGCCGCGGACGCACCTGACCGCCGGGGAGACCTACCAGTTCCAGCACAACAACTGGGCCGAGCACCCGGGGCGCTTCGACGTGTACGTCACCCGGGAGGGCTGGGACCCGTCGAGCCCGCTCGCCTGGGACGACCTCGAGCTCGTCGACAGCGTGACGAACCCGCCGGACACGGGCGGACCGGGTGCCCTGAACTACTACTACTGGGACGTCACGCTTCCGGCCGACCGCAGCGGCGACCACATGATCTTCACCCACTGGGTCCGCTCGGACAGCAACGAGAACTTCTACTCGTGCTCCGACGTCGCGTTCGACGGGGGCGACGGCGAGGTCACGGGGATCGGCGACGACGGCGGCGAGCCGACCGAGCCCGCGTGCCCCGACGAGGCGCCGGGCGCCCCGGGAACGGTGATGGCCATGTCCGTCACCGCGACCAGCGCGCACGTCATGTGGGGTGCCGCCGAGTCCGGGTGCGTCACCGGGTACGACGTGCTCGACCCCGTCACCGGCCAAGTCCTCGCGAGCACCGACGGGTCGCCCATGGTCGACCTCACCGGTCTCGAGCCCGACACGGCGTACACGGTGGAGGTCCGGTCGCGGAACGACCACACCGGGGCGGTCTCCGGGACGAGGAACGTCACGTTCACCACGCTGGACGACGGCGGCACCCCCGAGCCCACCGGCGCGTGCACCGTCGACTACTCCGCGGCCGCCTGGGGCGGCACGAGCACCGGGTTCACCGCGTCGGTCACGGTGACCAACACGTCCGCCGCGACCGTGGACGACTGGGTCGTCACGTTCGACTACCCCGGGGGTCAGCGGGTCGACGCGCCGGGATGGAGCGCGGCCGTCGCCCAGACGGGCACCACGGTCACGGCGACCCACCCGGCGTGGCAGTCGAGCATCGCGCCGGGGCAGTCGGTCACGTTCGGCTACAACGGCGCGACCACGACGGCCGGCACCCACCCCGATCCCACCGGGTTCACGCTCGACGGGGTCGCCTGCGACTGACGCGCGACGACGGTGGGCCGGCGGGGACCGCCCCGTCGGCCCACCCACCTCTAGTCCGTCGCCGAGACCAGACCCACGCGGTAGGCGAGCACGACCGCCTGCACCCGGTCCCGGAGCCCGAGCTTCGCCAGGATCCGGGACACGTACGTCTTGACGGTCTCGGGGGTGATGACGAGCACGCTCGCGATCTCCGCGTTGGACAGCCCCGCGGCGAGCTGCTCGAGCACCTCGAGCTCGCGCGGGGTCAGGGCACGCACGACGTCGTCCCGCGCGGGGCGGGAGGTGTCGGTCGGCCGCACCCGCTCGGCGTAGCGGCCGACGAGGGCGCGGGTGACGCTCGGGGCCAGCAGGGACTCGCCCCGGGCGACCGTCCGGATGCCCTCGACCAGCTCGGCGGGAGGGGCGTCCTTGAGCAGGAACCCGCTCGCCCCGGCGCGCAGCGCCTCGTAGACGTACTCGTCGACGTTGAACGTGGTGACCATGAGCACCTTCGCCGGCGTCTCGACGTCGGGCCCGGCGATCTGCCGTGTCGCCTCGATGCCGTCGAGCACGGGCATCCGGATGTCCATGACCACGACGTCGGGGCGCAGCCGTCGTGCGGCCTCGACGGCCGCCCGGCCGTCCTGCGCCTCGCCGACGACCTCCATGTCGGCCTGCGCGGAGAAGATCGTGACGTAGCCGACCCGCACCAGCTCCTGGTCCTCGCAGACCAGGACGCGGATCGGGGGCCGTGGCCCCGGCGGGACGGTCATGGGCTGCTCCTGGTCGGGGCGGTGGTCGGGGCGGTGGGGATCCGGGCCCGCACGCGGAATCCCCCGTCAGGCGTGGGACCGGTCTCCAGGTCCCCGTCGAGGACGCGGACGCGCTCGCGCAGACCGGCGAGCCCGCGACCGGCCGGTGGCGCCGGATCCACGGTGCCAGGCCCGTCCGGCGACGGAGTTCCCGGCCTGGCGACCGACGAGTCGGGTCCGCCGGTGCTCACCTCGGCCTCGACGTGGTCGGCGCCGTGCCGCACGCGGACCGTGGTCGGGCGCCCGGGCGCGTGCTTGAGCGCGTTGGTCAGGCCCTCCTGCACCACCCGGTAGGCGGCGAGCCCGACGGCGTCGGGCAGTTCGCGCCGTCGACCCTCCTCGGTCCACTCCACCGGTTGCCGGACCGGCGGGCCTGGTCGACGAGGTCGCCCACGCGGCCGAGGACCGGCGCCCGCTCCGCCGGGGCCGCCTCGCCCGTGGCCTCGAGCACGCCCAGCAGGTGCCGGAGCTCCGTCAGGGCGCGTCGCCCGGTGCCGCTGATCGCGACGAGCCCCTCGGCGGCGCGGTCGGGCGCCGCGGGCAGGAGGTACTGCGCGGCGTCGGCCTGCACGACCATCGCGGTCACGTGGTGCGTCACGACGTCGTGCAGGTCCCTCGCGATCCGGGCGCGCTCCTGAGCGGTCGCGACGGCGGCCGCGAGACGCCGACGCTCGACCTCCTCGGCCCGCCGGCGACGCACTCCCGCGCCGGCCGACCAGATCACCACCAGGACGAGGTAGAACGCGAGGAACACGGGCAGCCGGTTGGGCGAACCGAGCCCGGACAGCGTGGCCGCGAGGACGACGTAGCCCCCGGTCACCACGGCGGCGATGACCCGACGAGACCGCGCCAGGTGGGCCCCGGCGGTGTACAGCGCCACGTAGAGGCCGACGCTCGCGAACGTCGGCGGGCAGGCCAGCACCTGCGCCGCGGCGAAGGCGGCACCGACGACGGCGAGGCAGACCCCGGGTACGCGGCGGCGGAACGCGAGCGGCAGGCACTGCGCGAGGGCGAGCGTCACCGCCAGCGCGTCCGTCGGCCGCTCGGGCAGGTCACCGAGCTCGACGCCGATCGTCGAGAGCGTCGGGACGAACCCGAGCACCGCGAGGGCGACCGCGAGCGACGCGTCCAGCGCGTCCTGCCGTCCCGGTCGCCACCGTCGACGCGGCTCACCGGGGCGTGACGCCCGGTCGAGGACGGGGTTGTCGGGCACGGCCCGAGCCTACGGGCGACGACGGCGGGCCAGGACCCACGTCCCACGCCGGCGCGCGAGCACGAGCATCGGGACGGCGATCAGCGTGCCGAGCACCACGGTCACCACCGATCCCTCGATGCCGAACGCTCCGCCCGTCAACAGGCTCGGCCCCGAGACGTCGGCGACCAGCAGGCCCGCGGAGGCGTGCCCCGAGACGGGGATGCCGAGCAGCGCGATCGTGGCGTTCCAGGCGAGGTGCAGGCCGATGGCGAACCACAGGTTCCGCCGCCAGAGGAACGCGGCGCCGAGCAGTCCGCCCGCCTCGATCGCGATCGCCAGCGCGCTCCACGCGGTCGCGGCGGGGTTGAACAGGTGCGTGAGACCGAAGAACAGGGCCGTGATCCCCAGCGCGACCCAGCTCCCGAGCAGACGCTCGAGCGCCTGGAGCGCGAAGCCACGGAACATGAGCTCCTCGGTGACGGCGGCGCCGACGGTCACCGCGACGATCGGTGCCACCACCGCGAGGAGGTCGCCGTCGGCGACGCGGAACGTGTAGCCGCCGAGGGCCGTGACGACGGCCGCGGACACCGCGACGAAGCCGAGCCCGACCCCGGCGCCCAGCAGCGCCTCCGGCACGGCGCGGCGGGCCGCGAGCTCGGGCGTGCGGCGGTGGGCGACGCACCGCATGACCACCCGGTAGACGACGACCGCGAGCGCCGCGCCCAGCACGGGGAGCAGCAGGAACTGTTCGGCCGACGCCGTCAGACCTCCGACGAGGGCGACGCCGACCACGCCGACCAGCATCCACGTCAGGGGGTGCCGCAGGAAGCGGGACATCGGGCCGCCGCCGTCGTCCTCCCGGGTCCGGGGGCGAGGTGTCGTGGTCGTCGTGCTCATGCGGGCCTCCGTCGCTGTGCGTGACCGCCCTGCTGGGCGACCACCGGCAACGCTAGGAATCCGGGCGCTCCGGCGAATCACCCCCGGGTGAGCAGTCCGGATAGCTCTCACGGGGGACCCACGCCGCGGCAGACCCGCCTCGTGATGCCCGGAGCTCAGTTGCGGTTCAGGCCGTGCCTCCGCGAGTCCAGGGCGACCTTGAAGTGGCTCTCTGCCTCGTCGATCACCCGCGTCGGTGTCGACGGGTCGAACACCCGCAGCAGCGAGAAGCGGAAGCCGGTCGGGTCGACGGTGCGCAGCTCGACGTTGCCACCGTGGCCGTTGGTCGCGTACGCGGTCCAGCGCTGCCGGATGCTCTCCGCACCGTCGGCCTTGCCCACGTAGTGCCGACCGTCGCGGGTGTCGGTGATCAGGTAGACGCCGACGACGGAGGCCAGCGCCGTGCGCCACGCGGCGTAGCGGTGCTCGCGCATCACCGCCTGCAGCTGCGCATGGTCCAGCACGAGCCGGTCGAACCCCGGGAACGGCACGGGCCGCGCGTCGGCGATCTCCATGACCGGGTAGCCCGCCGCGGTCGGGCCGTTGAGCCGCCACGTGCGCGGCGACCGCCAACCGATCACCAGCCGGTCCCTCAGGTCCGCGAGCCGCTCGGACTCGACCAGGTCGAACGTGCGGAGGGCCCCGTCGTTCGCGACCTCACCGCGGTTCTCCAGCACCGACCACAGCCGCGCCCGGTCTCCACCCTCGCGGACGAACACGACCCAGATGCCCGGCGGAGCAGCCGGGAAGATCCGCGGCGACGCCGACTGCCGGCGTGTGTACGCCAGGATCTCGTCATCGGTCGAGTCGGCGTGGATGCCCGGCAGGCCCGTGTCCTCGTGCTCCTTGACGAAGGCGTGCCGGATCACGAGGGCCTCCGCGGGGTCGATGAGCCCGCTGCGCAGGATCGGTTCGAGCGTCAGTGTCATGTGCCGGTCGGTCTCCCGTGTCGTCGTGGCGTCTCGTCCGCCGTCGTCGAGGCCGCCCGGCGCGTTCGCCGGCAGCCGTCGGTCGAGGTCGGCCGGGCAGCTCCCGCGTCGCCGCGAGTACGGCCCCGCGCCGCGTCCAGCACCGTCACCAGTCGACGACGCGCGCCACGACGCTCCCCGCACCCCGCACGAGCCAGACGACGCCGCGCCCGACGTTCACGACGACGCTGACGAGGTCGACGAGCTCGAGGACTCTGGCGATGCCGCGCCCGAGGGCTCGGAACGGTCGCCACACCTGGTACCAGAAGCCCCGTCGCGGCCGGCTCGGCGAACTCACGACGGAAGCGTGCCACACACGACCCGTTCTCGGCCGCTCGGCCACGGCTCGCCACGCCCGCTAGGGTGCTTCGCATGCGAAACGACGACCCTGCGGCGGTGGCCTCCGAGGAGCTGCGGATCCAGATCCCGGCGGGCGGCTGGGTCGTCGGCACGGTGCGCCGGCCCGCCGAGGAGCCGCCCCGCGGCGTCGTGGTGATCCACCCGGCGACGGCGGTCCCCGAGCGCCTGTACACGGGGTTCGCGGAGTTCCTCGCCACCCACGGGTACGTGGCCGTCACCTACGACTACCGCGGCACCGGCCGGTCCGGCAGCCCGCGCTCCCACCGCGGCCTGCGCATGCGCGACTGGATGGCCGACGACGTCCCCGCGGTCGCCGCGTGGGCCCGCCCGCGGTTCGGCGACGTGCCGCAGCTCGCCGTCGGGCACAGCATCGGCGGGCACGCGCTCGCGCTCGGCAAGGGCTCACGGGGCCTGGCCGGGTTCGTCACGGTCGCGTCGCACGTCGCCGCGACGTCCACGATCCCCGACCGCGCGGAGCGAGCGCGCGTCAGGCTCATCCTGCGGGTGCTCGGCCCCGCGGCGGCCCGGGTGCTCGGCTACGTCCCCGGCCGTCGCCTGAGCCTCGGGGAGGACATGCCCGCCGCCGCGATGCTCGAGTGGAGCCGCTGGACCACCCTGCCGGGCTACTTCTTCGACGACCCGACCATGACCGCCGCCGCGGACGCGGCACGCGTCACCGGCGACGTCCTCGCCGTCGGGTTCACCGACGACCCGTGGGCCACCCCCGCGCAGATCGACGCGATCACCGACCGCCTCACGGCCGCTCGCGTCGAGCGACGGACGTGGAGCCCCGCCGACGGCGGCGTGCAGGCGATCGGTCACATGGGCTTCTTCCGCCGAGGCCTGCGCGACACGCTCTGGCCCGAGCTCCTCGCCTGGCTCGACGCCCGCGCGGGGGCCGCCCCGGCACAGGAGGACGGCAACGTCCGCTTCCCTGCCAGGAAGCCGCGACGATGACGCGTCGCCCGCCGCGGCTGGTGTTCCTCACCACCGCGGCGGAGCGCCAGATGCGGCGCTGGATCGCGCGACGCGGCAGCGCACACGGCACCGGGACCGGCGGCCAGGGATTCGGCGCCCCCGCCGCCGGCGTCCTGCTGCACCTCGCCGACCACCCCGGCGCGACGATCGGCGAGGTGACGGCCGCGCTGCAGGCCTCCCCCGCCGGCACCAGCGGCCTGCTCGCCCGCATGGAGCGCGCGGACCTCGTGCGCCGTCGCACCGACCCCGACGACCGACGCACCGTCCGCCTGGACCTCACGCCCACCGGTACCGCGGCGCTCGACGACGTCCGCGCCGCGCTCGCCGAGCTCAACGACCGCCTCACCGACGGCTTCACCCCCGACGAGCTGGCCACGGTGAGCCGCTGGCTCGAGCACGTGACGCGGACGCTCTCGTAACGGTCGCACCCTCCCCGGCTCCGGATGGGCGCCATCATGGGCCTGTACGTAACATCAAAAGTAGGTAACATTCGATGCGACCTACATCGGAGGAAACCATGGTGACCGGCTTCGTCGGTCGGAAGCGCGAGCTCGCCGACCTCGACTACGTCCTGGAGCAGGTGCGGAACCCGACCTCCGACAGGCCGGGGAAGGCGATCGCCCTGCGTGGACGTCGCAGGGTCGGCAAGTCCCGCCTCGTCACCGAGTTCGTCGAGCGTGCAGGGGTGCCGTCGCTGTACTTCCTGGCAGACGGATCGCGCCCCGAGCTCGAACAGCGCCGACTTCTCGAGACCGTCGCCGCCTCCGGTCTGCCCGGTGCGGACGCCGCCGGATACGCCGTCTCCGGTTCCTGGCAGGACGCCCTGACCGTCCTGGCCCTCGCGCTGCCAACGGACCGGGTGTCGATCATCGTGCTGGACGAGGTCTCCTACCTGACCGGCGACCCAGGGTTCGAGGGCGCGCTCCAAGGCGTGTGGGACACCCGGTTCTCGGCGCTGCCCGTGCTCCTCGTCCTCGTGGGGTCGAATCAGTCAGGGATGGAACGGCTCACCAGCCACGGACGCCCGTTCTACGGCCGCAGCGTCGACAAGGAGATCCTTCCGCTCACCCCGCAGGACGTGGCGACGATGACGGGCCTGGACGCGGCACCAGCGATCGATGCCTATCTGGTGACAGGCGGCCTGCCCCCGCTGGTCACGGCGTGGAGACGTGGGCAGTCGGTCGCGGACTACCTCGCCGACGGCCTGTCCACCTCGATCAGCACGCTGGTCGTGTCGGGCGAACGGGTCCTGTCCTCCGAGTTCCCCTCCGAGACCCAGGCGAAAGACGTGCTGCGCGCGATCGGCGCGGACGCCCGGACGTTCACGGCGATCGGCCAGGCTGCCCAGGTCGACCAACGCGCTTCGCTCTCGCGTTCGCTCGACCAGCTGGTCGAGCGGCGCGTCGTCGCCGTCGACGAGCCCCTCTCGACCAAGCCTGCCCACCACAAGCAGTACCGGATCGACGACCCGTACATGCGCTTCTGGCTCGCGTTCCTGCACGACGCCGCCGACCTCATCGATGCAGGCCGTGGCGACATCGTGACGCGGCGCATCGAGCGCGGGTGGTCGACGTGGCGCGGACGAGCCGTCGAGCCCGTCGTCCGGCGGCTCCTCTGGGAGCGAGCGCTCGACGACGACGTCGTGCCGGCGTCCGCCGTCGTCGGCGGCTGGTGGAACCGCAAGGGCGACGTCGAGGTCGACCTGGTCGGCGCCGATCGGCGACCCGCGAAGACCGTCACCTTCATCGGCTCGATCAAGTGGCGCGAGACCGCACCCTTCGATCTCCATGACGCCACCGAGCTGGTCAACCAGCGCAGCGTCGTCCCTGGGGCCGACCAGGACGCCCCGCTGATCGCCGCGTCCCGCTCCGGGGGCAGCATCGACGGCATCACGATCCTCACCCCGGCCGACCTGCTCGGCTGAGCTCACCGCTACGGCAGGTGGGCCCCGTCGAAGGCGTCGAGCATGCTGGGACGTCGGCGGTGTCTATCCCGCGGGCAGCCCCCCACCCCGGTCCGCGCCTCGGCCCAGGCGTTGTTCCGCCTCCTGCGTGCCTCTCCGAGTGGCCCGCAGGGGGCACGCCTGTCTCAGGTGCGCACCGGGCCCCCAGACAGAAAGAGGCCCGGAACCGTGGAACTCCGCGGATCCGGGCCTCTGACCATGCGATCGGACGGCGTCCGACCTGGCCTGCTGCCTAGAAGTTGATCATGTGCCCCGCGAGGCCGTGGATCGACTCCTGGACGGCCTCGGACAGCGTCGGGTGGGTGTGCACGTTGCGCGCGACCTCGTTGACCGTGAGGTCCCACTTCTGCGCGAGCGTGAGCTCGGGCAGCATCTCGGAGACGTCGGGGCCGATGAGGTGGCCGCCGAGCAGCTCGCCGTAGGTCTCGTCGGAGATGAGCTTGACGAAGCCGACCGGGTCGCCGAGGCCGTGCGCCTTGCCGTTCGCCATGAACGGGAAGGTCGCGACCTTGACCTGGTAACCCTCGTCGCGCGCCTGCTGCTCGGTGAGGCCGAAGCTCGCGACCTGCGGCTGGCAGAACGTCGCGCGCGGCATCATGCGGTAGTCGCCCAGCGTGAGGGTCTCGGCGCCGCCGATGGTCTCGGCCGCGACGACGCCCTGCGCCTCGGCGACGTGCGCGAGCATGAGCTTCGCGGTGACGTCGCCGATGGCGTAGATGTGCTCGACGTTGGTGCGCATGACGTCGTCGATCGCGATGGCGCCGCGCTCGGTGAGCTGGACGCCGGTGTTCTCGAGGCCGAAGCCCTCGACGTTGGGCGCGAAGCCGACGGCCATGAGGACCTTGTCGACGACGAGCTCGCCCGGCTTGTCGTCCTTGACGCCCTTGTAGGTGACCGTGACGCCGTTCGCGCCGTTGTCGGTGACCGTCTGGACGGCGGTCGACGTGAGCAGGTTGACGCCGAGCTTCTTGTACTGCTTGGCGATCTCCTTCGACACGTCGGCGTCCTCGTTGGGCAGCGCGCGGTCGAGGAACTCGATGATCGTCACGTCCACGCCGTAGTTCTTGAGGACGTAGGCGAACTCCATGCCGATCGCGCCCGCGCCGACGATGGCGATGGAGCGGGGCAGGTCGCGCGTGAGGATCTGCTTCTCGTACGTGACGACGTTCTCGGACAGCTCGACGCCCGGGAGCAGGCGCACCTTCGAGCCGGTCGCGATGATGACGTTGTCGAACGTCACCTGGTCGGTCGAGCCGTCGGCGAGCTTCACGTCGAGCGTGTGCGCGTCGCGGAAGGTGCCGCGGCCGTCGTACTCGGTGATCTTGTTCTTCTTCATGAGGAAGTGCACGCCCTTGACGCGCCCCTCCGCGACGGTGCGCGAGCGGTCGAACGCCGCGCCGAAGTCGAAGCTGACCTCTCCGGAGATGCCGAAGGTCTTGGCGTCGTGCTGGAAGATGTGCGCGAGCTCGGCGTTGCGCAGGAGCGCCTTGGACGGGATGCAGCCCACGTTGAGGCACACCCCACCCCAGTACTTCTCCTCCACGACCGCGACCGACAGGCCCAGCTGGGCTGCACGGATCGCGGCCACGTAACCACCGGGACCTGCACCGAGGACGACGACGTCGTAGTGGGATGCCATGGCGTCCAGCCTAATGGCGCGGGATCGGCCGTGGCGCGCCCGCGCGGGCGACGTCCGCCACACCCGCGGGCCCGGGAGGGTTGACCCTGCGTCGTCGGGCAGGTCACGATGTCCGGGATGCGACACCTGCGGCTCCTCCTTCGCCGGCCGCGCTGAGCCCGCCGGGCGGGCACGCTCAGCGCGGCGATGCCCGCGCGTCCCCACGGACCGGGCGAGTGCCCGACGACGAAGCCCACCTTCTCGAGGAGCCTCCCCGTGGACGCCGCACACCCACCCCACCCCTCCGTACCCCCGTCTCCCCCGTCGACCCGCGAGATCGAGCACCGCTGGCAGCGGTACTGGGCCGAGCACGGGACGTTCCGCGCGCGCGACGACGGCGCGCGACCGCGCCGCTACCTGCTGACGATGTTCCCGTACCCCTCGGGCGACCTGCACATGGGTCACGCCGAGGTGTTCGCCCTGGAGGACGTCGTCGCGCGGTACTGGCGCCTGCGCGGGTACGACGTGCTCAACCCGATCGGCTGGGACTCGTTCGGGCTCCCCGCCGAGAACGCGGCGATCCGCCGAGGCGAGAACCCCGCGGTCTTCACCGAGACCAACATCGCGACGCAGGCCGCGACAGCGCACCGGTACGGGGTGTCGTTCGACTGGTCGCGACGCCTGGAGACCCACCGCCCGGAGTACTACCGCTGGACGCAGTGGCTGTTCCTGCGGCTGCTGGAGCGCGGCCTCACCTACCGCACCACGGCCCCCGTGAACTGGTGCCCCGCGGACCGGACGGTGCTCGCCAACGAGCAGGTCGTGGGCGGGCGGTGCGAGCGGTGCGGGGCGGCCGTCGTGCAGCGCGAGCTCACGCAGTGGTTCGTGCGCGTCACCGCGTACGCCGACCGGCTGCTCGACGACATGGACGCGCTCGAGGGCGCGTGGCCCGCCCGCGTCCTGACGATGCAGCGGAACTGGATCGGGCGCAGCACGGGCGCGCGCGTGCGCTTCGCGGTCGTGCCCGACGGCGGCCCCCGCGCCGCCGCGAGCGCCTCGCCCGGGCCGGGCGCACGCCCCGAGCACGTCGAGGTGTTCACGACGCGCCCCGACACCCTGCCCGGCGCGACGTTCGTCGCCGTCGCGCCGGACGGACCGCTCGCGGCGGTGCTGTGCGCGCCGGAGCACGCGGAGGCGCTCGCGCGGCACCGGGAGGCCGCGCTGGCCTCCGGTGAGATCGAGCGGACGAACGCGCAGCGCACGAGCGCCGGGACGTTCCTGGGTGCGTGGGTGCGCCACCCGGTGACGGACGAGCGGCTGCCCGTCTGGGCGGCGGACCACGTGCTGCCCGGCTACGGGACGGGCGCGGTCATGGGCGTACCCGCGCACGACGACCGCGACGCGCGCTTCGCCGCCGCCCACGGCCTGCCCGCGGGGTCGGGCGAGACGTGGCCCGACGTCGACGACGCGATCACACGGCTGGAGGCCGACGGCGCGGGCGAGCGCGCGACGTCGTACCGGGTGCGGGACTGGCTGGTCTCGCGCCAGCGCTACTGGGGCGCCCCGGTGCCGGTCGTGCACTGCCCGGCGTGCGGCGTCGTGCCGGTCCCCGACGACGAGCTGCCCGTGCGGCTGCCGGACCTGGCCGGCGACGACCTGCTCCCCCGCGGGCGCTCGCCGCTCGCGTCGCCCGCCGCCGCCGTGTGGCGGCGCGTGCCGTGCCCGCGCTGCGGCGCGGACGCGGAGCGGGACCCGGACACGCTCGACACGTTCGTCGACTCGTCCTGGTACTTCCTGCGGTACTGCTCGCCGGGCGACGACGGCCCGCCCGGCGACGCCCCGTTCCGGCCCGGGGACGCGCGGCGGTGGATGCCCGCGGCGCAGTACGTGGGCGGCGTCGAGCACGCGATCCTGCACCTGCTGTACAGCAGGTTCGTCACGAAGTTCCTGCACGACGAGGGCTGGGTGGACGTCGTCGAGCCGTTCGCGACGCTGCTCAACCAGGGGCAGGTCCTCCACGGTGGTCGGGCGATGAGCAAGTCGCTCGGCAACGGCGTCGACCTGGGCGAGCAGCTCGACCGGCACGGCGCCGACGCGGTCCGCCTCGCGATGGTGTTCGCGGGGCCGCCCGAGGACGACGTGGACTGGGCGGACGTCGACCCCGGCGCCATGCGACGCTTCTGCGCGCGCGTGCTGCGGCTGGCCGACGCCGTCGGCCCGGCCGTGGGGTCGGCCGGAGGCTCGGTCGTCGGGCCGGGCGCACGGTCGGGCGCGGCGACCCACGACGCCTCGCTCGCCGAGGTGGCGCCCGGGTCGCGCGCGCACGACCTGCGCCGTGCGACCCACACGACCGTGCACGAGGCGGAGGACCTGCTCGACCGGAGCCGGTTCAACGTGGTCGTCGCGCGCGTCATGGAGCTCGTCACCGCCGCGCGGCGGGCGTCCGACGCCGGCCCGGCGCCGGGCGAGCCCGACGCGCCGCACCGGGCGGCCGTGCGCGAGGCTGCCGAGGTCGTCGCGGTGCTGCTGAGCCTGTTCGCCCCGCACACCGCCGAGGAGGCCTGGCACCGGCTGGGCCGCGATCCCTCGGTCGCCGACGCGACCTGGCCCGTCGCGGACCCGGCGCTCCTCGTCGCCGACGAGGTCGAGGCGGTCGTCCAGGTCGACGGGAAGGTCCGCGGCCGGGTGCGGGTGCCCGCGGACGTCGACGAGCGCACGCTGCACGACCTCGCGCTCGCGTCGACCGGCGTCGCGCGGGCGACCGCCGGGCGCGAGGTCGTGCGCGTCGTCGTGCGCGCGCCGCACCTCGTGAACGTCGTGACCCGCCCCACGGCACGCTGAGCACGGTCGGCGCCCGCGTCCCGACGGGACCGGGCGCCGACCCCGTGCCGGGCGCCGCCGGGCGACGGTGGGCGAGCGCGACGCCGCGGGGCCCGCACTCGCTACGATGCTGCCGCCGCGTCCACACGACCAGCGGGCCCGTGCGCGGCGACGCGGGCCGGCGCACGGAGCACCTCCCCATGGCCTTCGGACTCGCTGCCCTCCTGGACGACATCGCGGCGTTCGCCAAGCTCGCCGCCGCGTCGATCGACGACGTCGGCGCCGCCGCCGGGCGCGCGAGCGCCAAGGCGACGGGCGTCGTCATCGACGACACCGCCGTCACGCCGCGCTACGTCGAAGGCCTCGCCGCGAAGCGCGAGCTGCCGGTCGTCAAGCGCATCGCCACCGGGTCGCTGCGCAACAAGCTGCTGTTCATCCTCCCGGCGATCCTGCTGCTGAGCCAGTTCCTGCCCCAGCTGCTCACGCCGCTGCTCATGCTCGGCGGGACCTACCTCGCGTTCGAGGGCGCCGAGAAGGTGTGGGAGCTCGTCTCGGGCAGGCACCACGCCGAGGTCGAGACGAAGGCCGAGAAGAAGGCCGTCGACGAGGACTCCGTGGTGTCGAGCGCCGTGCGCACCGACTTCATCCTCAGCGCGGAGATCATGGTCATCGCGCTCAACGAGGTCGCCTCGGAGGCCTTCTGGTCGCGCCTGATCATCCTCGTGATCGTCGCGGTGCTCATCACGGTCCTCGTGTACGGGGTCGTGGGTCTCATCGTGAAGATGGACGACATCGGCCTGCACCTCGCGCGGCGCGACACGCCCTGGGTCCAGTCGTTCGGTCGCGGGCTCGTCGGCGCGATGCCCAGGGTCATGTCCGTCATCTCGTTCGTCGGCATCATCGCGATGCTCTGGGTCGGTGGCCACATCCTGCTGCAGGGCGCCTACGACCTCGGCTGGCACGGCCCGTACGACGTCGTGCACCACCTCGAGCACGCGGTCACCGGCGTCGCGGGCGTGGGCGGGTTCCTCGGCTGGCTCGTCAACACGGCGTGCTCGGCGGTCGTCGGCATCGTCGTGGGTGGCGTCGTCGTCCTCGTGGCGCACGTCGTCCCGCGCCGCAAGCACGCCGAGCCGGCCACCGCCGAGGGCACGACCGACGCGACCGGCGACGCGACCGACGACGCGACCGACGACGCGACGGCCGGGACGGCGACCGGGGCCGCCGCACCGGCGGCCGAGCCGCAGGGCTCCGCCCCGGCCGATGCAGACCAGGCCGATCCCGAGCCGAGCGACCCCGAGCCCACGGACCCCGGCCGGAGCCCCACCGACCGCTGATCCCACGTCGGGCCGGGCGGCCTGCTTGGATGGAGCATGGACTCCGGTACCTGGGCCAACATCGGCCTCGTGCTGCTCTTCATCCTCGTCGGCGGTGTGTTCGCCGGCACCGAGATCGCGCTCGTCTCGCTGCGCGAGAGCCAGGTCGCACGGCTCGAGAAGCAGTCCGCGCGCGGCGCGCGGGTCGCGGCCGTCGCGCGCGACCCCAACCGGTTCCTCGCCGCCGTGCAGATCGGCGTCACCGTCGCGGGGTTCTTCTCGGCCGCGTACGGCGCCTCGACGCTCGCCCCTGACCTCGCGCCGTCGCTCGAGGGCCTCGGGCTGTCGAGCGGGCTCGCGGACACGGTCGCGCTCGTCGGGCTGACGCTCGTCATCGCGTACCTCTCGCTCGTGCTCGGGGAGCTCGTGCCCAAGCGCATCGCGCTCCAGCGCTCGGCGGGCGTCGCGCTCGTCGTCGCCCCTCCCCTGGACCGGTTCGCGACCCTCATGCGGCCCGTCATCTGGCTGCTGTCGCGCTCGACCGACGGCGTCGTGCGCCTGCTCGGCGGCGACCCGTCGGCGCGCAGCGAGAAGATGAGCGAGGAGGAGCTGCGCGAGATCGTGCTCGCGCACGAGTCGCTGCCGGAGGACGAGCGCCGCATCCTCGACGACGTGTTCCAGGCGGGCGACCGGTCGCTCGCCGAGGCCATGACCCCGCGCGGCGAGGTCGCGTTCCTGCGCGCCGACACGACGCTCGCCGACGCCGCGGAGACCGTCGCGGCGGGCCCGTACTCGCGCTACCCCGTGACCGGGGACGACTTCGACGACGTCGTCGGGTTCCTCCACGTCCGCGACCTCCTCGGGCGCGACTGCCCCGACCACCCGGCCACCGACCCGGCGACGGGGCGCGCCCTCGCGGTGCGCGACGTCGTCCGCCCGATCCTCGCCCTGCCCGCGACGAACACCGTGCTCCCCGCGATGTCGCAGATGCGCCGCGAGGGCGTGCACATCGCCGTCGTCGTGGACGAGTACGGCGGGACCGACGGGATCGTCACGCTCGAGGACCTCGTCGAGGAGCTCGTGGGCGACATCCGCGACGAGTACGACCCCGACGAGCCCTCCCCGGCGCGCGAGCACGGCACCGCGACGAGCGTCGACGCCGGCCAGACGATCGAGGAGTTCGCGCGGCGCACCGGCGTCGAGCTGCCCGACGGTCCCTACGAGACGGTCGCCGGGTACGTCGTCGCGCAGCTCGGCCGGCTGGCGACGGTGGGCGACCACGTCGACGTCGACGACCGCCGTCTCACCGTGACCGACGTCGCCCGCCGCCGCATCGTCCGCCTCGACGTCACCCCGCTCCCCTGAGTGCTGGGGACTCGTCGTCGCTGGCGCCCGGAGACGACACCTGCCCAGCACTCGACGGGCTCGGGTGTGGGTGGCGGGGCGTAGCGTCCTCGGGATGAGCGCAGCGATGGAGACAGGGTCGGAGATCAAGGTCGGGGTGGTCGGGAGCTTCGGCTCCGCGGCCCAGGTGCTGGACATGGCGGTCGGCGCCGAGGAGTCCGGCTGGGACGGGTTCTTCTCGTGGGACGGGCTGAGCCTGCTGTCGATGCCTGTCGACACGTTCGACCCGTGGGCGGTGCTCGCCGCAGCGGCGGTCCGGACCGAGCGCATCGCGCTCGGGGCGATGGTCTTCGCCCTCCCGCGCCGCCGGCCGTGGGAGGTCGTGCGGCAGGCGCTCACCGTGGACCACCTGTCGGGCGGACGCCTGGTCCTGCCCGTCGGCGTGGGCGTGCTCGACGACGGCGGCTTCTCCGCCGTCCCGGGCCAGCCCCAGTCCCTGCGTGAGCGCGCGGAGCTGCTCGACGACGCGATCGCCTACCTCGACCGCGCCTGGTCGGGCGAGAAGTTCACCTTCGACGGCACGCACGTGCACGCGGGCGAGATGCTGTTCCTCCCCCGACCCGTGGAGCGCCCGGTCGTCGGGCACCACGTGCCGGTGTGGCCCGTGGGCGTCTGGGACGCCGAGCGCCCGCCGCTGCGCTCGCTCGACCGCACGCTGCGCGCGGACGGGATCGTGCTGCAGCTCCGCGGCGAGCGCGGCTTCGACGTCCCCACGCCCGACGACGTCTCCGCCCTGGTCGCCTGGCTCACCACGCGCCGTGCGGAGCTGGGCCTCGACACGGGCCGCCCGTTCGACGTCGTCGTCCAGGGCGAGCTCCCGTCCGACCGTTCGGCAGCGGCGGACCAGCTCGCCGGCCTCGCCGACGCGGGCGCCACCTGGTGGGTCGAGTCCCGCTGGAACCCCGAGACCGCGACCCCGGAGTCCCTCCTCGACGCCATCCACCAGGGCCCACCCCGCCCCTGAGGAGGCGAGGCGCCGACGGTGCGAGTCGCCGTCGTCCCCGATCAGTCCGCGCGACTGACGTGTCGGCGACACGACCACGGGCGGG
>NZ_JBQEMZ010000015.1:0-121057 GCF_052044445.1 Cellulosimicrobium sp. 22598 | reverse complement strand
CCCCCCCCCCCCCCCCCCCCCCCCCCCCCCCCCCCCCCCCCCCCCCCCCCCCCCCCCCCCCCCCCCCCCCCCCCACCACCCAGGGTGACCAGACCTCTACGTCAGCAGACCAGACCTCTACCTCGGCAGACCAGACCTCTACCTCGGCGCCGGGACGAGGTACAGCGCGCCGAGCGGGGGCAGGCGCAGGGTCGCGGAGTGCGCGCGACCCTTCCACGGGACGGCCTCCGCCTCCACCTCGCCGAGGTTGCCGACGCCGGACCCGCCGTAGACCTCGGCGTCGGTGTTGAGCACCTCGCGCCACGCGCCGCCCGACGGCAGCGGGAGGCGGTAGCCCTCGTGCGGCGTCCCGGCGAAGTTCACGACGACGGCGACCTCGCTGCCGTCGCGCCCGCGGCGGACGTAGGCGAGGACGTTGTGGTCGGCGTCGTCGGCGTCGAGCCACTCGAAGCCGGCGGGGTCGTGGTCGAGCTCCCACAGGGCCGGGGTCGCGCGGTACAGCGCGTTGAGGTCGCGCACGGCGCGTTGCACGCCCTGCCGGCCCAGGTCGGCCGCGAGGCCGTCCCAGTCGAGGGAGCGGCCCTCGTTCCACTCGGAGTGCTGGCCGATCTCGCTGCCCATGAAGAGGAGCTGCTTGCCGGGGTGAGACCACTGGTACGCGAGGAACGCGCGCACGCCGGCGCGCTTCTGCCAGTCGTCGCCGGGCATCTTCCCGTAGAGCGAGCCCTTGCCGTGCACGACCTCGTCGTGGCTGATCGGCAGCACGAACTGCTCGGAGTAGGCGTAGACCATCGAGAACGTGATCTCGTGGTGGTGGTAGCGCCGGTTGATGGGCTCCTCGGCGACGTAGCGCAGGGAGTCGTTCATCCAGCCCATGTTCCACTTGAGCCCGAACCCGAGGCCGCCGGACGAGGTCGGCCGGGTCACGCCGGGCCAGGCCGTCGACTCCTCGGCGATCATCATGACGCCGGGCGTGCGGCGGTAGGCGGTCGCGTTGGCCTCCTGGAGGAACGCGATGGCCTCGAGGTTCTCGCGCCCGCCGTGCACGTTGGGGTGCCACTGGCCGGGGCCGCGCGAGTAGTCGAGGTAGAGCATCGACGCGACGGCGTCGACACGGAGCGCGTCGACGTGGAACTCCTCGAGCCAGTACGTCGCGTTGGCGACGAGGAAGTTGCGGACCTCGTTGCGCCCGAAGTCGAAGACGAACGTGCCCCAGTCGGGCTGCTCGCCGCGCAGCGGGTCGGCGTGCTCGTAGCAGGGCGTGCCGTCGAACCGGGCCAGCGCCCACTCGTCGCGCGGGAAGTGCGCGGGCACCCAGTCGACGACGACCCCGACGCCGGCCGCGTGCAGGCGGTCGACGAGGTACCGGAAGTCGTCGGGGTGGCCGAACCGTGAGGTGGGCGCGTAGTAGCCCGTGACCTGGTAGCCCCACGACCCGCCGAACGGGTGCTCGGCGACGGGCAGGAGCTCGACGTGCGTAAAGCCCTGCTCCACGACGTACGCGGTGAGCTGCTCGGCGAGGTCCCGGTACGACAGCCCCTGGCGCCACGACCCGAGGTGGACCTCGTAGATGCTGAGGGGTTGCGTGTGCGGGTCGCGGGCGGCGCGCTCGGCGAGCCACGCGTCGTCGGTCCACGCGAACTGCGAGTCGACCACGATGCTCGCCGTCGCGGGCGGCACCTCCGCGCCCTTGGCGAGGGGGTCGGCCTTCTGCCGCCACGAGCCGTCGGGACCGAGGATCTCGTACTTGTACCGCGCGCCCGCGCCGACGCCCGGGACGAACAGCTCCCAGACGCCGCTCGAGCCGAGCGAGCGCATCGGGTGCGTCGCGCCCCAGCCGTTGAAGTCGCCGATGACGCGGACCGCGCGCGCGTTGGGCGCCCACACGGCGAACGCGGTGCCGGTCGTGTCGCCGAGCGCGCTGGGGTACGTGCGCAGGTTGGCCCCCAGCACGCGCCACAGCTCCTCGTGCCGCCCCTCCCGGAGGAGGTGCAGGTCCACCTCGCCGAGCGTGGGCAGGAACCGGTAGGGATCGTCGGCGGTCGTGGCCTCGTGGCCGTAGCGCGCCCGCACGCGGTAGTCGGGGGCGTGCCGGGTGCCGTCCGCGTCCTGGTGCACCGGGACGACGGCGGCCCACACGCCGTCCTGCTCGTGCGCCGCCGCGTGCTCGCCGTCGGTCGTGACGACGACGACCTCGTCGGCGAGCGGACGCAGGACCCGGACGACGGCGCGCGCGTCGTCGGCGTCGGGCGCGAGGTGCGGGCCGAGCACGGCGTGCGGGTCGAACGTGCGGCCCGCGGCCGCGGCGGCGAGCGCGTCCGGCGGCACGACGACGGGGGGCGGGGTGGTGGAGTCGGCTGGCCCGGTCATGGGGCAACCTTTCCACGTCGGCTCGCCGCCCACCTGACAGGCTCGCCCGGCGATCGCGAGGGGGCGCTCACGACGGCCGGGCGAGCCGGACCGGGGAGTCAGGACGGCAGGGTCCACCGCTGGTTCGCGTTGCCCGTGCAGTCCCAGACCTGAAGCCGAGTCCCGTTCGCCGACGACTGGCCCGTGACGTCGAGGCACTTGTTCGCCTGCGGGTTGCGCAGGGACTGCGTCGCGGTCGAGTACACCCACTGCTGCGCGCCCGAGCCGTTGCAGTCCCAGATCTGGACCACCGTGCCGTTGGCCGTGCCCTGGCCCGCGACGTCGAGGCACCTGCCCGCGTTCGGGTTGCGGATCGTGCCGTCGGTGCGGAGCTCCCACGTCTGCGCGACGCCGGGCGCGCACGTGTAGAGCTGGACGGCGGTCCCGTTCGCGGTCCCGGAGGCGGCGACGTCGACGCACTTGCCGGCGAGCCCGACGATCGCGCCGGTCGCGGGGCCTGGGTCGGGGTTCGGTGTCCCGCCCCCGGCGCCGAGCTGCACCTCGCCCTGGTTGAGCACGCGCGGGTGGAAGTACGCCGCCTGGATCTCGGCGTTCGTGTTGCTCCCGCGCAGCTGCTCGGACCAGACCATGAAGTAGCTCCAGCGCGGCTGGGCAGTGAGGAGCGCGTCGTTCGGGACCTTCCCCATCTCGGCGATCGCGATGGGCTTGCTCCCGGCGATGGACTGGATCTGCTGGTAGTCCGACGTGCTGGGGTGGTTCTTGTACCAGACGTCGAGGCTCACGACGTCGACGTACGAGCTGCCGGGGTAGTAGCTCGCCCAGTTCGCGTTGGGGTTGTCCTGGACGTTCCAGACCCAGATGAGGTTGTCGAGGCCCTGGGAGTCGAAGTAGTCCTTCATCTGCTGGTAGATCTTGGCGCCGCCGTTGACCCCGGCGCGGCCGCCCCACCAGTTCCACGTCTCGTTCATCTCGTGGAACGGCCGCCACAGCACGGGCACGCCCGCGTCCCGGAGCTGACGCAGGTACGGCACGACCTCGGCCATGCGCTGGCGCCAGGTCTGGTTGAGCGCGGTGCCGCCCGTGACGACCTGCTCGAACTGGCTCTGGCTGATCTGCGTCTTGACGCCGCCCTCGAACTCGCACGTCGACGGTCCGGTGGGGGAGCACGCGTGCCACGTGAGGGCGACGAGCGAGCCGTTGGCCCACTCCGTCTTCGCCTGGTCGACGACGCGCTGCCGGTTCGCCTGGTCCTCGCCGCGGAACATCAGGTCGCCGCCCCACAGGCCCGGGTACTGGCCGGTGATGTCGCGGACCTGCTGCGTGTACTGACCGGGTGCCGAGGCCGGCTCCTTGTTGTGCTGGCCCGAGACGATCGAGGTCCCGGTGATGGACCGCAGGTAGTCGATCACCGCCTGCTTGTCGCGCGCCGGGAAGGCGTGCGCGGCAGGGGCCGTCGGGACGAGCGTGGCCACGAGCAGGGCCGCGACGCCCGCGGCGAGCGTGGCGAGGGCTCGTCGTGGGGTGCTCGGGCGGGCGGTCGTCGTCGCGTCGGGTCGAGGCCCGGATGCGTTGCCGGGTCTGCCGTGGGCTGGGGTGAGGTGTCGCATGCGTCCTCCGCGTCGTTGCGTGAGTGGTGCCTGACGGGCGGCAACGGTAGTACCGTGCCGACACGTCTGTCTACCGTTGTCATGAACCGCTTAATGCGTTGGTATCACTAGCCTCGGTCGTGAGAGCGATGTCATCGTGACAGCGTTGACATGCTGCGCCGCCACGATCTACGGTCGCCCTGCGTCGGGCGGCCGGCGCGCCACCGACGCGAAGGAGCGGACGATGACCCCACGACGACTGCGTGCGGCGAGGCCCAGCGCAGGCAACGCCGACACCCACCCAGGCCGACCGCACGCCGGACGTCGACCACCGGCCGGGCGCCGACCGCTCGGCCTGGCGACCGCCGTCGTGCTGGCGCTCGCAGGTACGGTCGTCCCCGTCGGCGCCGCCGCAGGCAGCGCGGACGGCAGCCCGGCCAGCACCGCCGCCGCCCCGACGAAGGAGATCCCCGCCGTGAGCGCACCCCTCGGCGAGAGCCGCAACACCTCGTTCGTCGAGCGCGACGGCACGCGTCTCGTCCTCGACGGCGAGACGTTCCGCTTCAGCGGGACGAACATCTACTGGCTCGGCCTCGACGAGAACGTCCCGCCCGGCGTGGTCGACCACCCGACGTTCTTCCGCATCCGCGACGCGCTCGACACGGCGTCGAACCTCGGCGTGACGGTCGTGCGCTCGCACATGCTCGCGTCCACGGGTACGCCGCTCGCGATCCTCCCGTCGAAGGAGGCGGGGTACGACGCCGACGCGTTCGCGAGCATCGACTACGCCGTCGCCTACGCCGCCTCGAAGGGCATCCGCCTCATCCTGCCGCTCACCGACGAGTGGGCGTACTACCACGGTGGGCACCGCGACTTCGGTGCGCCGTACGGGCTGTGCGCGCCGACGACGCCGCTCACGCCGTGCGCGGAGTTCTACTCCGACCCGCGCGTCGTCGCGGACTTCACGGACTACGTGTACCACGTCATGGACCACGTGAACCCGTACACCGGGCTCGCGCTCAAGGACGACCCGACGGTCCTCGCCTGGGAGCTGGGCAACGAGCTCGAGGGCATGACGCCCCAGTGGATCGAGCACGTCGCCACCGAGATCTCCGAGCGCGCGCCGCGCCAGCTCGTCGCGGCGGGCAAGCGGTTCGGCATCGACGACGACACGCTCGCCTCCCCGCTCGTCGACATCGTCGACGTGCACTACTACCCGCCGACGGCGAGCGGCGTCCGCGCGGACGCGGCCCGCGTCACCGACGCCGGGAAGGTGTACATCGCGGGCGAGTACGCCTCGACCGCCGCGACGCCCGAGCTGCTCGAGCCGCTCGCGGCCGAGCCCGACGTCACGGGCATGATGTTCTGGTCCCTCTTCGGGCACGACGACGCGTCCGGCCTCGTGCCGCACGACGACGGCTTCACGCTGCACTACCCGGGGACCGACGACCGCATGCGCGGCAACGTCGCGGCGATCCGCGACTTCTCGGTGGCGCTCGCGGGCGCCCCGGTCGCCGTCGAGGTGCAGCAGCCGCTCGTGACGGCGGTCGGCAGCACGTCCGGCTTCCACGAGGTGTCGTGGCGCGGGGCCGCGGGCGCGGCGACGTACCGGATCGAGCGCGCGGCGGTGTCCGACGGCGTCCCGAGCGGCGCGTTCGAGGTCGTCGCCGCGGGCCTCACGGACACCGGCGAGCCGCACCTCGACACGTCCGCGGGCGGCGACGCTGCCTACCGCGTGGTGCCGGTCGGCGCCGACGGCGCGGACGGCCCGGCCTCGGAGCCGGTCGTCGTGGCCGCGGGAGAGCGGGTCCTCGTCGACCCGCTCGAGACGCAGCGACCGCTCGTCGACCACGCCGGGCTGCGGGTCACGCCCGACGGCGACGCCGCGCTCCTCGGCCCGGCCGCCGACGGCGCCGCGCACGCGACGTGGACCCATGACGGCCTGACCGGGGCGGAGCTGCGCGTGCGTTCGACGAACCCCGCCGACGTCGCGGCGCTCGCCGTGGAGACCAGCGCCGACGGCGAGACGTGGGCCCCGGCGAGCACCGCCGTCGGGCCGGACGGGGACGGGCGCTTCCGCGTCGCCGTGTCCGCGGCGCAGGGCGAGCGCCTTCGCGTCACGTGGCCCGCGGGCGCGTCGGCACGGCTCGAGCGCGTCACGCTGCGCGGCGCTGCCGACCTGCCCGTGGTCGACGACGCGCTCGACGACCTGACGCGCGCGAGCGCCGAGGGGTCGGTCGGCGTCGACACCGGCAACCCGGACCTGTTCGGCGGGGACGCCGGGCGGGCGAAGCGCGACGCGCCCGGCGCGGCGGCGCTCGCGTGGGAGCGCGAGGGCCTCACGCGCCTCGAGGCGACGGGGTGGTACTGGCCCGACGCCGAGCCGGCCCACCTCGCGTTCGAGGCGCGGGTCGACGGCGCGTGGCAGGGCCTCGACGTCGCGGTCGTCGGCGCGCCCGGGACCGTGGGTGGCGCGTGGGGTCGCTTCGCGTACACCGCGTCCCTGCCTGCGGGGGCCGACGCCGTGCGCGTCGTCTGGCCCACGGACGTAGCACCCGAGTGGGCGCAGCAGCTCGGCCACGTGCGCCTGTTCGGCAGCGGAGGCGAGCTCGCCGCACCCGGCGCGTTCGCCGCCCTCGCTCCCGACGACGGCGCGCTCGCCTTGCGCGGCACGCCGACCCTGCGGTGGGAGCCGGCCGGGCAGGCCGCGACCTACCGCGTGACGCTCGCCCGGACCGACGCGCCCGGCACGCCGATCGTGTCTGCGGAGGTGCGCGGCACGAGCCTCGCGCCGGCCGTGGAGCTCGAGCCCGCGACGTCGTACGCGTGGCACGTCGAGGCCGTGAACGGGGCCGGGAGCACGGGCATGACGGGCGGGCCGCGGACCTTCGCGACCGACGCGCTGCCGACCGAGCCGATCGTCGTCGAGGACTACGAGGGCTTCGCCGACGACGCCGCGCTCACCGCCGCGCACCGCGCGAACAGCGGGGGAGACCCGATCACGTCGACGCTCGTCCCCGGCGCCGACGGCGGTCAGGCCATGCGCCTCGCGACGACGCTCGCGTCGTCCGGGTACGCGGGCGTGACCCGGACCTTCGACGCGCCGCAGTCGTGGTGGGGCTACGAGGGCCTCGACCTGTGGCTCGACCGCTCCGGCCTCGGAGCGGGGCAGAGCGTCACCGTACAGGTCGTCGCGGGCGGCCAGTTCTGGGAGACCGTGCTGCCCGAGGTCGGCCCGCGGCCCGCGGGGGTCGTGCACGTGCCGTTCGCGGACCTCGCGCTCCCGCCGTGGGCGGGCGGCGGTGGTCGCCCGGACCTGCAGTCGGTCACGGAGATCTCGTTCTACCTCGGGGGCGGCGGGACGGCGGTGCTCGTCGTCGACGACGTGCGGACCGCCGTCGCGGGACCGGGCGTGCCCGTGACCGTCGAGGCGTCCTCGCGGTGCCTCGCCGGCAAGGCGTACGTCGCCGTCCGGGCGACGAACGACGGCGACGCACCCGTCGCCGTGTCGCTCGGCACGCCGTACGAGAGCAAGGCCTTCGCGACCGTCGCGCCGGGGGCCAACGCGTACCAGTCGTTCGCCGTGCGCGCGACGTCCGTGGCCGCCGGGTCGGCCGTCGTCACCGTCGGGTCGGGCGGCGAGGCGGTCGAGGTCGACGCGCCGTACGCGGCGCTCGCCTGCGGCTGAGCGGTCGGACCGAACACCGGACCGGACGACGGCCCGCGCGACCCGGACGGGCCGCGCGGGCCGTCGTCGTGCCCGGGGCACACCGCTCTGGGTGCACGCTGCTCCGGGCACGCGGCGCGCTCGGGTGCTCGGCGACCGTCGGCGGGCGCCTATCCTGTCCGCCATGGCGTGGTCGGTCTGGACGACCCTGGCGGCCGCCGGGGTGCTCATCTCCCTCACGCCGGGCGCGGGAGCGGTCAACACGATGGCCAACTCGATCGGCGTCGGGTGGGCGCGGTCCATCTGGGGGATCCTCGGCCAGCAGCTCGCCCTCGTCGCGCACGTCGCGATCGTGGCGGCCGGAGTCGGCGTGCTCGTCGCAGGCTCGCCCGTCCTGTTCGACGTCGTCCGCTACGGCGGCGCCGCCTACCTCGTCTACCTCGGGATCCGGCAGTGGCGGTCGCGTCCGAGCGGCGACGACGGCGACGCCGTCGTTCGCGGCCCGGAGTCGCGGTGGTCCATGGTCCGGCGCGGGCTCCTCGTCAACCTCACGAACCCGAAGGCGATCGTCTTCTTCCTCGCGTTCATCCCGCAGTTCGTCCGGGCGGACCGCCCGCTGCTGCCGCAGTACGTCGTGCTCGGGGTGACGGTGGTCGTGATCGACGTCCTCGTCATGTGGTTCTTCTTCGCCACCGCGGCGACGGGGCTGCGACGACTGACCCGCAGCGACCGCGGGCAGCGCACCGTCAACCGGCTCTTCGGCGGACTCTTCGTCGGGGTCGGCGTCCTGCTCGCCGCCGTCCACTGAACCTCGGGACCGATGGGCCAGAGCCCAGCCGGTCGCTTCCTCCTGTCGACGGAGCGGATTTCGCCCGCCCGGGGGCTAGCGAGCAGCCGATCTCTTCCGCGACGGTTCTCTACGGGAACGTCGAGCCAGACGGGGTCGTACCGACAGAAGGGCGCGTGATGGCGCAGCATGAGCAGAAGAGCTCGGAACCGTCGGGGGAGGCCGTCGAGGACCAGGCCTTCCGCAAGGTGTTCAAGAGTCTGCGGAAGGTCGTCAGGGACTCGCGCAACACAGGGAGATGGCTGTTGGCGATCGCCGCTGTACTGAGCGTGCTGGTGGTCTCGCTGCTCTACCTGTCCACGAACAGTTCCATCGCCACGATCGAGAGACACCTGAACGCGCAGACAGACACCTTCGGTGTCTCGGCCCTCGTCTTCTACATGTCCGTGCGGGCGACTGCACTGGCTGCCTTCGCCGGCGCTGTGGTGTACGGGCTCTTCAACCTCGGGCGTGCGGCGTTCGATCAGAGCACGCGTTTCGAGAAGCGATACCTCGCGTCGCGACTGATGCACGGGATGCTCGAGCGACACGACGTGGGACAGGAGACGCGCAAGCCTTTGAGCACCGAGGAGGTGCTTCAGATCCTCGCGGAGTGGTCGAAGAGCGTGGACTCTGCATACACGAGCGTGAAGTTCGGGAAGAACATCAAGGGCCAGACGATCTACGTCGGACCCAACGGCTTCGAGTGGAGTGAGAAGGACCCGCCGTCGGCCGCCAAGAAGGACAGCACCCCAGAAGCGAAGTAACGGCGACTCGCGCGGTGCGGGGCGGTCGAGAGCACCATCCCTGTCCACTGCCATCGAGGCTGAGGCTGAGGCTGAGGCTGCGCAGCAGGGTGCGCCCACGCTGGCCCACGTGTGCGGGCGCAGGGCGGTGCTGGGCATGACCACGCCCCCGCCACCCGAGTGGGTGGCGGGGGCGTCGTGCGTCGGTGGACGACGTGCGGGAAGGTCGGACGCTACCCGCAGGTCGTGGCGTCGTACGGAGCGTCGATCGTCGTGACGTCACCGTCTCCCGCGGTGACAGTGACGGACGCGGACCCCGCCGGGAGCGCCGTCGCCCGCGACGCGAACGACTGGTAGGCGCTCGAGCCGGGCGTCACGGCCGAGAACGTCCTGGCGCCGTACGGCGTCGTGAGGGTGATACCCACCGGTCCGACGCCGTCGTTCGTCGCCCGGACCGCGACGTACGCCTTCCCGGCGAGGCAGCGCGCCGAGGCCTCGACGGAGACCGCCGAGGCGGCGTCGCGCGACTGCGCGAAGAGCCAGTCGAGGACGACCGGGTTCGCGTAGGTCGGGATCCACGACGAGTGCGGGTACGCCAGCCGGTCCGGCGTGCCCGTCGTGCCGGGCGAGTACGCGGTGTGAAGCACGTCGCTCCCGGCCGCGCGGGCCTCGTCCCACAGCGCCTGTGCCTGTGCCGCGGCCGCGTCGCGCGGGAGGTTGCCCGCCCACTCGTCGCGCGTGACGACCGCCCCTGCGCGCTCGAGGCCCTCGAGGGCGGTGAGGGTGAGGCCGTACGGCGCCGTCGGGTCGTCGATCGCGTGGTGCACCCAGACCGGCAGGTCGGTGATCCGCGCCGTGAGGTCGGCCGACTCGCCGCCCGCGACGAGCAGAGCTGCCGCGAAGAGATCGCCGTCCTCGGCGAGCAGCGGCCAGCTCGCGCGCGAGCCGCGCGAGAGCCCCGTGAGGTACACGCGGTCGGGGTCGACCGGGTAGCGGTCGACCAGGTCCTCGACCATCCCCACGAGCGCCTCGCGCCCGCTGGGCGTGAGCCAGTCCTGGTCGGGAGCGCGCTGGGGCGACAGGACGAAGGCCGGGTCGCTCGCCTGGCGCTCGGGCGCGGCGAACGCGACGGAGAGCTGGTTGCCGAGGAGCTGGACGGCGTTGTCGGTGCCGGTCTCGCCCGTGCCGTGGAGCGTGAGCACGAGCGGGTAGAGCGTGTCGTCGTCCGGCGCCTCGCGGTACGCGTGCGGCGTGAAGAGCCGGTACCGGAACGCGTCGCCCGGTCCGTCCCACACCCCGGCCTCGTACTCGTCGACGACGGGCGTGTCGACCCCCGACGCCTCGACCGGGCCGACGGATGCGGGCACGGTCGTCCCGCCGACGCTCACGTCGGCGACCTGCGTCACCGAGTACGCGGCGGCCAGGCCGTAGGTCTGCGTCGTCCCGGAGTAGAACGTCCCGGCCGCGTTGGCGTCGGACGTGTCGAGCTCGAGGACCACCCACTCGCCGGGTGCGGGCCCCTGCCCGGGCGAGACGGCGCCGTCGGGCCCTGCTGCCGTGAAGGCTCGGACCACGGTGCGCGGGCCGTCCGACGAGGTCTCCGGCGTCGGGCCGTCGAGATCGGCCCGCACGGCGAACGCCGCCGGGTCGAGCTCGCCCGCGGGCAGGGGCGCGGAGTAGCGCACCGCGAGCGCGGCGACCTCGTACCCGTGGGGGTTCACGACGCCGACGACGCGCGCGTCCGTGGCCGTCGGTGTCGCCGTGTTGTCACGCGTCGTGAACCGGGGCAGCCCCGCGGCGCCGATGCTGTGCCCGTAGAACGTCGCCATGGCCTGCGGCGTGTTGTAGTTCCATGTCCGCACACCCCACGGCATGGCGAGCGACCAGTCCGGCTGGGCGGCGATCTCGTCCTGCGTCGGGAAGACGAACGTCTCGCCGACGATCATCGGCTTGCCGTCGCGCTGCGCGATGCGCTGCGCCTGCTCGTAGTGCCGCGGCGCGTAGCCCTCGACGTCGTAGAAGTCGACGGACAGCACGTCGTAGTAGTCCGCGCCAGGGCTGAAGCTCGACCAGTCGTTGGCGTCGTACTCGGGCAGCCCGCCCTCGAGGCCCTCGTAGCGGTCGAACTTGGGATCGCCGTCGGCGAAGCCGTAGTCGTCGGGCAGGTCCTGGACGTTCCAGACCCACACGATGTTCGACAGCCCCTTCTCCTGCTCGAGGTAGTCGTGGACCATGCGGTACAGGCCGGCGCTGCCGTCGAGCCCGGGCCGCCCGCCCCACCAGAACACGTGCTGGTTCATCTCGTGGAACGGGCGCAGCATGACCGTCACGCCCGCGTCCTCGAGCGGCTGGAGCAGGCGCGCGTACTCGTCCAGGCGCAGCTTCCAGTTCTCGTTGAGAGCCGTGCCGTCGGTGAGCAGCTCGTCCCACTGGTCCTCGTAGAGGAACGAGTAGATCCGGTTGGGGCTCGGGAGCGTCTCGTGCGCCTGGTCGCCGCCCCAGCCGCCCTGCACCTCCTGGGCCACGGTGTACTGCGGCGGCGAGACGTGGAACATGATCTGCACCAGGTTCCCGGCGTCCCACTGACGGCGCACCTCGTCGACCATGTTCTCGCGGTAGGGGACCGTCTGGCCGGTGAGGAAGTCCGCGCTGTACAGCGCCGGGTAGACGCCGAACTCGTTCGCGACGCGCTGGTGCAGCACGTCGTTCGCCGCGGGGTTCGCGTACGACTGGTCGTGGTGCATCGCGGAGAGCATCCCGGTGCCCGTGATCGCGTCGAGGTAGTCGACGACGTCGACCGGCACGGGCAGGTCGGTCACCTCGATCTCGAGGTGCGTGTCGACGTCGACGGCGAACGTCGTGCCCGCGCCGCCGTCCTCGGCCGGGACGAAGAGGCGTACCTGGTGGAGGTCGACGCCGACCCGGCCCTCGGCGCGGAAGTCGCCCTTGGGTTCGGGCCGAGTCGCGTCGCGCAGGACCGCCTGGTCGTCGGACGTCCACGTCGCCTGGACGGCCCGTGCGCCGTCGGGGACGACGGCGTGCTCGGCGAGCAGCGTGAGGAGGTTCCCGGCGCCGTCGGTGCGCAGCTCCGTCACGGGGAACGTCACTTCCGGGACCGGCGGTGCGACGTCGAACAGCAGATCGATCTCGTCGACCACGATGGTGCCTCCCGTCCCCGCCCCGACCTGGTTGACGTAGAGCGCGAACGAGGTGATCCCGCTCGTGCGCAGGGTGCCGGTCCCGGACTTGGGGCGGAAGTCCTCGATCGGGACGCGCACACGCTGCGCCTCCGTCGACGTCGGGTCGAACCCCGCGACGTCGTTCAGGTGCGCCTCGAACGACGCGCCGTCGGAGAGCTGCAGCAGCACGTCCTGACCGGGCGTCCCGTTCGTGATCCACAGCTCGACCGCCTGCAGGCCGGGCCAGTAGCCGTCGACCGCGCGCGAGCGACCCGAGTAGCCGTTGGTGAACGCGTAGTCGAACCGCATCGCGCTCCCGAGGTCCTCGCCCTCGGCGTCGAACGGCGAGTCGACGAGCGTCGCCGTGTTCGTCCCGCCGTTCGTGTTGCGGGGGTACAGCGACGACAGCGCCGCGTCGTCGCCGTAGCCGTCGAAGTCGTCGAGACTCACCACGACGGGCTCGTCGTCGGGCGGGTCGGCGGCGGAGGACCCCGTTGCCGGACCAGGAGAGGACCACGCGGGCGTCGCCGCGAGTGTGACCGCCGTGAGGAGCGACAGCGCCGCTGCGGCGGCGGTGGTGCTCCGACGTGAGCGTCGGGACATGAGGACTCCTTCGTCCGAGGGGTGTGCTGACCCAGCGGACGCTAGGGCCCGAGCTCGTCGAATGTCAACGTTGACATCGGCTCGACGAGCAAGGAAGTTCATATTTGTCGGAGGGCACCGAATGGCCGGCGTGCACGGATGTCATCGTTGGCATGCTGTACCCAGACGCAAGGAGGGTGTGCGGACGTGAGGTGGCGCTCCCGAGGTTCTCACCTCGCGACCGTGGGCCTGACCCGGTGAGCAGTCTCCTGGGCCCCGTGATCTCGGGTGTCCGGGCCTCTAGCTCGACCGAGCGGGCGGACGCTCGCCGGAGCCGCGGGCGACGAGGCGGGTGGGGATGCGGACGTGGACCGGTGCGCCCTGCGGGTCGGCGAGCCGTTCGAGGACGCGGCGTGCGGCGGCGCGGCCGATCTCGCGGGTGTCGTAGGCGACGACGCTGAACCCGAAGGCGTCGGCGAGGTCGAAGTCGTCGAACCCGACGTACGCGAGGTCGTCGCGCGCGGGACCGAGCGCGCGGACGAGCGCCGCGCTCGCGCGGTTGTTGCCGGTGACGATCGCTGTCGGGGGGTCCGGCTGCTCGAGGACGTCCAGCACCGCGGCCTCGGTGGTCCGACCGCCGACGTCGTCGAGGCGCTCCCACGGCGACGGGTCCGTGACGCCCACCTCGCGCAGGGCGTCCCGGTACCCCGCGAGCCGTTCCGCGTGGGTGTACAGGTCCCCCGGGCTGCACACGAACGCGATGCGGCGGTGGCCGAGCCGCGTCAGCGCCCGGACCGCCTCCGCGGTCCCCTCCCGGTTGTCGAGGACGACCGAGTCGGCGAGGAGGTTGTGCGCGGGGCGGTCGATCGTCACGACGGGCGTACCGAGCCGGCGCTCGCCCTCGAGGTAGGACTGGTCCCGGGCGATCGGGACGAGGACGAGCGCGCGGACGCGCTGGGCGAGCAGCGTCCCGGCGACGCGCTCCTCCTCGGCGGGGTCGTCCTCGGTCGCCGTGAGGACCATCGTCAGACCGTGCTGCGCGAGCTCGCGCTCCATGCCGGCGGCGACCTGGAAGTAGAACGGGTTGGTGAGGTCGCCGAGCACGAAGCCGACGGCGGACGAGACCCCGCCGTGGCGGAGGTCGCGCGCGAGGAGGTTGGGTCGGAAGCTGAGACGTGCAGCGGCCTCCTCGATGCGCCGTCGGGTGTCGGGGGAGACGTTCGCGCTGCCGTCGTAGACCCGGGAGACGGTCTTGGCGCTCACCCCGGCGAGCCGCGCGACGTCGGCCAGAGTGGCTCGTTGCTGCGGCTTCTGCACGGGCCGACCCTAGCAGCGGGGACGGGGGCGGGTGGCCGGGCGCTGCGGCGTCCGGCCGGTCGTTGCGGCCGTGATCCGAAGGCTCGGCAGTTGACAGGTGAAGCGCTTCAGTGCAGCGTGTGGGCGACGGCACGGGGGCCGTCTCGACGACGAGGAGAGCGCACCATGGCCCGGATCACGATCGCGGACATCGCCCGGCGGGCAGGCGTGTCGACGGGTGCGGTGTCGTACGCGTTGAACAACCGGCCGGGGGTGTCGGCCGAGACGCGGTCGCGCATCCTCGGTGTCGCCGCCGAGCTGGGCTGGGAGCCGAGCTCGGCCGCGCGCTCGCTCTCGGGCGCGCGCACGGAGACCGTGGGCCTGGTGCTCGCGCGCGACCCCAGCACGCTCGGCTTCGAGTCGTTCTACATGCAGTTCATCGCGGGCATCGAGTCCGAGCTCGCCGCGCGCTCGTACGGCCTGCTGCTCCAGGTGGTCCCGGACCTCGACGCCGAGCTGCGCGCCTACCGCAAGTGGCGGGCCGCGCGCCGGGTCGACGGCGTCGTGACGGTCGACCTGCGCCTCGACGACCCGCGCGTGGCCTGGCTGTCCGAGCCGGACGCGATCCCCGCCGTCGTGGTGGGCGACCCGGCGCTCGCCGGGGACCTGACGAACGTCTGGACCGACGACGCCTCGGCGATGCGCGAGTCGGTCCGCTACCTGCACGCGGTGGGCCATCGGCGGATCGCGCGCGTCGCGGGCGTCACGAGCTTCGGTCACACGCACATCCGCGACGAGGCGTTCCGCGACGAGGTGGCGCGCCTCGGTGTGCGCGGGGAGATCGGGCGGACCGACTACACCGCCGACCAGGGGGCGAGCGCCACGCGCACGCTCCTCACGGGGCCGGAGCGGCCGACGGCGATCATCTACGACAACGACGTCATGGCCCTCGCGGGTCTCGGGGTGGCGAGCGAGCTGGGTGTCCGCGTGCCGTCGGACCTGTCGCTCATCGCCTGGGACGACTCGCCGCTGTGCCAGGCGACGTACCCCCGGCTGTCGGCCCTGAGCCACGACGTGACGAGCTTCGGCGCCCACGTCGCGAGGCGGTTGTTCGACCGCATCGACGGCCGGACGGGCGGGAGCTTCCTGGACTCGACGCCGACGCTGCGTCCCCGGGGTACCACCGCGCGCCGCGACGAGGGCTGACACCGGTCCGGGCGCCCCCGCCGCGCGCGGGTCCGTCCGAGGCCCCGGCGTGCCCGGGGTCCAGGCTCTCGTCGTCGTGACCCAACCGTGACCGACGGTCGTTGACTTACAGCAACTTAATCGCTTCACTCGTCCTCATCGACATCGGAGCTGATCATCCGGTGCACCAGACGGCCGAACGGCTTAAGCGCTGTATCCGCATCGGGGCGGCGCGCACTGTCAACGACGACGAGAATGAGAGATCGAGATGGCGAAGAGGCGCATCCTTGCCGCGAGCACGGCTGCGGCCGTGGTGCTCGTGCTGGGGGCCTGCTCCGGTGGCTCCACCGGCGGGGGCGATGGGGACGGCGACGGCCCGTCGGGGACGATCACCGTCCTGACCAACCGTACGGACATCGTCGACACCGTGCTCCAGGACTACGTGACCGAGTTCCAGAAGACCTACCCGGACGTCGACGTCGAGTTCGAGGCGGTGACGGACTACGAGGGCGACGTCTCGATCCGCCTGAACTCCGGTGACTACGGCGACGTGCTGCTCATCCCCAACACGGTCGACGCGGACCAGCTCTCCACGTTCTTCGAGCCGCTCGGGTCGGTCGACGAGCTCGGCTCCAGGTACCGCTTCATCCACGAGAAGGCGTACGACGGCCAGGTCTACGGCCTCGCGACCTTCGGGACCGCGATGGGCTACGTGCTCAACAAGCCGGTGTGGGAGAAGGCGGGGATCACCGAGCCGCCGGCGACGCCCGAGGAGTTCCTCGACGCTCTGCAGGCGATCAAGGACAGCTCGCCCGACACGATCCCGTACTACACCAACTACGCGGACGGCTGGCCGCTCACGCAGTGGCAGTCCAACCAGGGGTCGATCGACGGCCCGGAGGCGGTGAACCTGCGCACCGAGCAGGACGCGCCGTGGACGGAGGGCGAGGAGCAGTACGCGATCGACTCGCTCCTGTACGACGTCGTCGAGGCCGGGCTCTCCGAGCCCGACCCGACCACGACGAACTGGGAGGAGTCGAAGAACCTCATCGGGACCGGTCAGGTCGCGAGCATGGTGCTCGGCTCGTGGGCCGTGACGCAGATGCAGGACGCCGCCGAGGCGGCCGGGAACCCGCGCGAGGACATCGGCTTCTGGCCGATGCCGTGGCAGACGGACGGCGCGTTCCACTCGACCGTCGGCGCGGACTACAAGATCGCGGTCTCCAAGCACTCGGAGAACAAGGAGGCTGCCGAGGCATGGCTGTACTGGTTCCTCGACGAGTCCGGCTTCGCCGCGAGCCAGGGCGGCCTGGCCCCGCAGGTCGACGGTGAGGCGCCGGAGATCCTCGCCGACTTCGAGACGTTCGGGGTCGAGGAGGTCGAGATCGCCCCGGCGCCCCAGGGCGAGGAGAACCTGCTCGCGGACATCTACAACACCGCGGAGATCGACCTCAACGGCGACCAGTTCCGTCGGCAGTACGTCGACGTCGCCCGTGGCGCCGCCTCCGGGGACAAGGCGTCGTTCTTCGCCGACCTCAACGACCGCTGGGCGAAGGCCCGCGCCGAGGTCGTCGGCTGACGAGCCGGGCGGCCACGTGCCCGACGGCACGTGGCCGCCCTGCCCGGGGCGCGACCGCCCCGGGCGCGAGCCTCGCCGGACCCGGCGAGCGACGACCCAGCGAGCACGAACGAAGGAGGCGACTGCGATGGCCGCGGTCACCGGACCGGCCGGTGCGCTCGGAGCGACGCGCCCGGCACGCCCGAGGGGACGCCGTCGTCCCGTCCCGGGCGGGGGAGCGACCAAGGGCGGGTGGCGGATCACACCGTGGCTCTTCCTGCTCGTCCCCGTGGGCATGCTGCTGCTGTTCACCTACGTCCCCGTGGCGAACATGGTGTGGTACAGCTTCACGTCCTGGGACGGGCTCGACCCCGTCAAGGAGCCCGTGGGCTGGAAGAACTACGTCGAGATCTTCACGCGGCCGGAGATCTTCCGCGTGTTCCTCGTGAGCCTGTACTACCTCGTGGGCGCCGCGGTGCAGCTCGTCCTCGCGCTGTACTTCGCGACGATCCTCAGCTTCAGCACGCGGTTCCGGAACTGGTTCAAGGGGATCATCTTCTTCCCCTACCTCATCAACGGGGTCGCGATCGGGCTCGTCTTCCTCTACTTCTTCCGGCCCGGCGGGACGCTCGACGCGTTCCTCGCCGCGTTCGGGTTCACGGAGCCGCCGCTGTGGCTGGGCGACCCGTCGCTCGTCAACGTCTCGCTCGCCGCGACGAGCGTGTGGCGCTACATGGGCCTGAACTTCGTGCTCTTCCTCGGGGCGATCCAGTCGATCCCGAACGAGCTGTACGAGGCCGCCGACCTCGACGGCGCGAACGCGTGGCAGAAGTTCCGCTTCATCATCGCGCCCGGGATCCGCCAGATCATCGGGCTGTCGGTCATCCTCGCGGTGTCCGGCGCGCTGTCCGTGTTCGAGATGCCGTTCATCATGACGGGCGGCGCGAACGGGTCCGAGACGTTCGTCATCCAGACCGTCAACACGGCCTTCACGTTCTCGAAGGTGGGGCTCGCCTCCGCGATGGCGGTCGTCCTGCTGATCATCGTCCTGCTCGTCTCGTGGGTGCAGCGACGCGTCGTCCCCGACGAGAGAGGTGACCTCGCATGAGCGCCGCACCGCTGCGCACGTCCGCCGCGCAGGACGGCGCCTCCCGGACGGAGGACGCCCCGGCACCCCGGACCACCCCAGGTCCGCGCGACGCGGCCGCCCCGTCGCTCCCCGCGCCGTCGGCCACCGACCGCGTCCGAGCCGGCTGGGCCCGCTGGACGCGCGGGGCGAGCCCGGTCCTCGGTCCCGTCGGCACCACGCTCAAGTACGCGTCGCTGGTCGTCGCGTGCCTCGTCGCGGTCGTGCCGCTCGTGACGATCTTCATGGCGTCGTTCAAGACACAGGCCGAGTTCCGCGAGACCGGGCCGCTCGACCCGCCGTCGAGCTGGACCAACCTCGACAACTTCGTCACGGCCTTCACGCGCGGCGGCATGCTCCAGGGCTTCGTCAACACGACGATCATCCTCGTGGTGGCCCTCACCGGGACGATCATCATCGGGACGATGGCCGCCTACGCGATCGACCGCTTCACGTTCCGCGGCCAGCGGCTCGTCGTCGGGGCGTTCCTGCTCGCGACGCTCGTGCCCGGTGTCACGACGCAGGTCGCGACGTTCCAGATCGTCAGCGGGCTCGGCCTGTTCAACACCCGCTGGGCCGCGATCGTCCTCTTCATGGGCACGGACATCATCTCGATCTACATCTTCCTGCAGTTCATGAAGTCGATCCCGCGCTCCCTCGACGAGGCGGCCATGCTCGACGGCGCCAACCGCCTGACCATCTACGCGCGGATCGTCTTCCCGCTGCTCAAGCCCGCGATCGCCACGGTGATCATCATCAAGGGCATCGCGATCTACAACGAGTTCTACCTGCCCTGGCTGTACATGCCCAAGCGGGACCTCGGCGTCATCTCGACGTCCCTGTTCCGCTTCAAGGGCCCCTTCGGCGCACAGTGGGAGGTGATCTCCGCCGGGACCGTGCTCGTCATCGTCCCGACGCTGGTCGCGTTCCTGCTGCTGCAGCGCTACATCTACAACGGACTGACCTCAGGAGCCACCAAGTGACGAGCACGACCGCACCGACGCCGACCGCACCCGCCGTGCCGGCCACCGCCCCCGCACGGCTCGTGTGCCGTGAGCTGCACGAGGGCTGGAGCGCGCGAGCCGTCGGCGGCCCGGTCCCGGCTCATGTCGCGGGCGTCACGGTCCCCGCCTCGGTGCCCGGGAGCGTCCACACCGACCTGCTCGCGGCCGGCCTGATCCCCGACCCGTACCTCGACGACCACGAGAACCTCGTCGCGTGGGTCGGGCGCTGCGACTGGGAGTACCGGACGACGTTCGCGTGGTCCGCGACCGACACGCCCGGCCTGGACCGGCACGACCTCGCGTTCGACGGGCTCGACACCGTCGCGACGGTCTCGCTCAACGGCACGCGCGTGCTGAGCGCGCGCAACCAGTTCCGCACGTTCCGGGTCGCCGTGGCGGACCTGCTGCGCGAGGGCGAGAACGAGCTCGTCGTGCGGTTCGCGTCCCCCGTGCGGTACGCCGACCGGGAGTCCCTCGCGCTGGGCTACCGCCCGCAGGTCAACAAGCACCCGTACAACGCGATCCGCAAGTCCGCGTGCAGCTTCGGGTGGGACTGGGGGATCGACGCACCGTCCGTCGGGCTGTGGAAGCCCGTCCGCCTCGAGTCGTGGTCGGCGGCGCGGCTCGCATCCGTCCGTCCGCTCGTCTCGGTGGACCTGCCCGACGACGCGTCCTCCCGGGCGGGTCACCTCGCCACGGCGCCGGGCCGGGTCGCGGTGCACGTCGACGTCGAGCGCGCACCGCTCGACCCGGACGCCCCCGGTTCCGGCGGCGACCGGCCGCTCGCCGTGCGGGTCTCGCTCCGCGGCCCCTCGGGCCGCCACGACGCCGAGGTGGCGCTCCCCGCCGGCGCGACGACCGCCGTCGTACCGGTGGACGTCCCGGACGCGGCGCTGTGGTGGCCGCGCGGGTACGGGGAGCAGCCGCTGTACGACGTCGAGGTGGAGCTCGCCGCGGGCGACGCCGCGCTCGACGCGTGGGCCCGGCGCACGGGCTTCCGCGACGCGCGGCTCGACCTCACGCCGGACGAGCACGGGACGTCGTTCACCGTCGTGGTGAACGGGCGCGCGGTGTGGGTCAAGGGCGCGAACTGGATCCCCGACGACGTGTTCGTGCACCGGGTGACGCGCGAGCGCTACGCCGTGCGGCTCGACCAGGCGGAGCTCGCGAACCTGAACCTCCTGCGCGTGTGGGGCGGCGGGATCTACGAGGCCGACGACTTCTACGACCTGTGCGACGAGCGCGGCATCCTCACGTGGCAGGACTTCGCGTTCGCGTGCGCGGCGTACTCCGAGGACGAGCCGCTGCGGTCGGAGGTCGAGGCAGAAGCGCGGGACAACGTGACGCGCCTGACCCCGCACCCGAGCCTCGTCGTGTGGAACGGCAGCAACGAGAACATCTGGGGCTTCGGGGCCTGGGGCTGGGAGCTGCGGCTCGAGGGCAAGTCGTGGGGCCTCGGCTACTACACGGAGCTCCTGCCGGGCGTGCTGGCCGAGCTCGACGGCACGCGTCCGTACACGCCGTCGAGCCCGTGGTCCGGGAGCCTCGACGTGCACCCCAACGATCCCGACCACGGCTCGATGCACTCGTGGGAGCTGTGGAACCGGCAGGACTGGCCGCGCTACCGCGACGACGTGCCGCGTTTCATGGCGGAGTTCGGCTGGCAGGGCCCGCCCACGTGGTCGACGCTCACGCGCGCGATCAGCGACGACCCGCTCACGCCCGAGTCGCCCGGCATGCTGGTGCACCAGAAGGCCGCGCAGGGCAACGACAAGCTCACCGACGGCCTCGTGCGGCACGTGCCGCTGCCGGACGACATGGAGGACTGGCACTGGGCGATGTCCTGGAACCAGGCGGTCGCCGTGCAGGTCGCGGTCGAGCACCTGCGCTCGTGGGCGCCCCGCACGATGGGCTCCGTGGTGTGGCAGCTCAACGACTGCTGGCCCGTGACCTCGTGGGCCGCCGTCGACGGTGACGGCCGCGCCAAGCCGCTCCTGCACGCGCTCGCGCACGCGCACGCCGACCGCCTCCTCACCGTCCAGCCCCGGTCGGCGGACGGCGGCGTCGCGGCCGGCGACGAGACCGACCGGCTCGTCGTGGTCGTGGCCAACGACACGGACGAGGCGTGGTCGGGCGACCTCGTGGTGCGACGCGTGTCGTTCGACGGCACGGTGCGCCGGGCGACGACGGTCCCGACCCGGGTCGACGCGCGCGGGACCAGCAGCGTCGAGATGCCGCGCGACGTCGCGACGCCCGACGAGGCGGCGGCCGAGCTGCTCGTTGCGACGCTCGGCGGCGCCCGCGCGCTGTGGTGGTTCGCCGAGCCGCGCGACGCGTCGCTCACGCCGCCGCGGCTCGTCACCGAGGTGCACCGCGAACCCGCGGGCTGGGCCGTGCGCGTGACGGCGGAGAACCTCGTGCGCGACGTCGCGCTACTGGCCGACAAGCTCCACCCGGGCCTGCGCGCGGACGACATGCTCGTCACGCTCCTGCCCGGCGAGTCCGTGACGTTCCACGTCACCGGGCCCGACGCGGCGCTCGCAGGCGTCGAGCCCGGGGGCCTCGTCGCCCCGCGCGTGCTGCGCTCGACGAACCAGCTCGTCACCGGCCGCGGTCGGCGCTGACCCTCCGGAGGGAGGGACTCGGTGACCGACCGGGTTCCTCTCTCCAGGGCTCCTGGCTCAGGCGTTCCCCGCGAGCAGGCGGTCCACCGCGGCGAGCGGGATGGGTTCCCAGTCGGGGCGGTTGCGCGACTCGTAGACGACCTCGTAGAGCGCCTTGTCGAGCGTGAGCGCCCGGACGAGCGCCTCGGACGTCGCGCGGTCGACGCCGGCCGTGTCGGCCCGGTCGTACGCGTCGAGGAACGCGGTGCGCGCCTGGACGGCCCACGCGGCGTCGGGCGCGCGTCCGACGGCGGCGGCGTAGTCGAACGAGCGCACGATCCCGGCGACGTCGCGCAGCGCGAGGTCGGGGCGCGTGCGCTCGGCGACCGGGCGCAGGGGCTCGCCCTCGAAGTCGAGGACCTTCCAGCCGAAGCGGCGGGCGTGCAGCACCTGGCCGAGGTGCAGGTCGCCGTGGACGGTCTGCAGCCGGGGGAGCGCGTCGGGGACGCGCGTCACGTTCGCGAGGCGCGCGGACGTGCGGTCCCAGAAGGCGGCGACGTCGTCCGCGCGCCGCCCCAGCGCGCGCGACGACGCGACGGCCTCGTCCGCGCGCCGCCGCAGGTCGGCGACGAGCCAGCGCGCGTCGACCGGCGACCCGACGCCGAACGCCCGCCGGAGCGCGGCGTGGAGGTCGGCGAGCACGCGCCCCAGGTCGGCCGCCAGGTCGGCGAACGACGCGCCCTGCCCGGCGTAGGAGCACGCGAGGTCGAACCCGTCGCGCGCGCCCTCGACGAACTCGCTGAGGATGGCCAGGTGCGCGGAGCGGGGAGCCTCCTGGCCCGGAGCGGTGCCCGACGCCGGTGCCCCGCCTCCCGCGGTCGGCTCGCCCGGTCGGTGGTCCACGCCCGGGTCGACGGCAGCTGGGTCGTCCTCCGCGTCCCACGTCACCTCGAGCCATGCGAGCGGCCGGGGAACCCCGGCCCAGCCCTGGGCCGCCAGCGCGCGGGGGATGGTGACGTCGGGGTTGGGGCCGATCGCGATGGCGCGCAGGACCTTGAGCATGCTCCCTCCGGCGACCCGCGGCAGCAGCACCGAGCTGTTCGACTGCTCGACGCTCAGCGCGCGTCCACCGGTGAGGTCGGTGTCGGCGTCGCGGCCCCCGTCCCGGGGACTCGCCCCGTCCGGTGCTGTGCCTGGGTCCTCCCACTGCGCCACGGCCAGGAGGGCCGCCCAGCACGCGGGGTGCGCGGCGCCGTCGTGCACGACCCACGCGGCGTCGTCGGTGCCGCCCGGGGCGAGCGTCCCGATCGGCGCCGCCCCGCCCGGCGTCGCGCTGCTCTGGCTCTCGACGCCAGGCGTCGCGCCGGTCGGCCGAGACACCGGCTCGAGCACGAGGGGCACCTGCACGACGAGGTCCACGCCGTCCCCGACGAGCCGCAGCAGGTGGAGCTCGACCCGCACGACCCTCCCCGTGTCGGGTCGGCCGGGCGTCGCGGCGGGCGGCGGGGCGTCGAGCGCGAAGGACAGCCAGGGCACGTGGCGCACGGCGACCCCCTTCACGGGGTACCAGCGGCGCGCCGGCAGCCAGGCGTCCAGGAGCCCCATGAGCTCCGTCGAGGGCGGGTCCGTCCGCCGTACCGTCACGCGTGCCTCCTCCGGTCAGGTCGCCTTCATGCCATCACGCGCGCGACGAGCCCGCCGCACGAGGAACGGGAGGGACCGTGCTCACGCCGGGTCGTGCACCACGAGCCAGTAGAAGTCGCGCGACCCCCACGTCATGACGACGCGCCCGTCGTCGTCGACGGCCGGGAAGTGCGCGCCGCCGAACACGTCGGTGAGCGTCGCCCCGGGGTGGTCGGGCAGGTGCACCGCGGCCGAGCGGGCGGTCGCGGAGAGGTTCGCGACGCACAGGATCGTCTCGGCGTCGGTCCGGCGCAGGAACGCGAGGATCGACTCGTTGTCGCACTCGAGCGCGACGAAGTCGCCCGTGCCGAACGCCTTGTGGCGGCGCCGGACCTTGAGCATGCCGTGCACCCAGTGCAGCAGGGACGTCGACTGCTCGAGCTGCGCCTCGACGTTGACGTAGCCGTAGTGGTGCACGAGCGACTGCACGAGCGGCAGGTACACCTTGCCGGGGTCGGCGGTCGAGAACCCGGCGTTGCGGTCGGGCGTCCACTGCATGGGGGTGCGCACCGAGTCGCGGTCCGGCAGCCAGATGTTGTCTCCCATCCCGATCTCGTCGCCGTAGTAGAGGCACGGGCTGCCCGGCAGGGAGAGCAGGAGCGCGTGGGCGAGCTCGACCTCCTTGCGCGAGTTGTCGAGCAGGGGAGCGAGCCGACGGCGGATGCCGACGTTCGCGCGCATGCGCGGGTCGGGCGCGTACCACCCGTACATCGACGCGCGCTCCTCGGTGGACACCATCTCCAGGGTGAGCTCGTCGTGGTTGCGCAGGAACGTGCTCCACTGCGCGCCGGGCGGGATGTCGGGCGTGTCGGCGAGGATCTCGAGGACCTGGTTCGCGCGCTGGTCGCGGATCGCGTAGTAGATGCGGGGCATCACGGGGAAGTGGAAGCACATGTGGCACTCGGGCTCGTCCTCGGTGCCGAAGTAGTCCACGACCTCGCGCGGCCACTGGTTCGCCTCGGCGAGCAGGATGCGTCCCGGGAACTCGGCGTCGACCATGCGCCGCACGCGCCGCAGGAACTCGTGCGTCTGGGGCAGGTTCTCGCAGTTGGTGCCCTCGGCCTCGTAGAGGTACGGCACGGCGTCGAGGCGGAACCCGTCGACGCCCATCTGCAGCCAGAACCGCGCGACGTCGAGCATCGCGTCGGCGACGCGCGGGTTCTCGAAGTTGAGGTCGGGCTGGTGGGAGAAGAACCGGTGCCAGAAGAACTGGCGGCGCACGGGATCGAACGTCCAGTTGGACGTCTCGGTGTCGACGAAGATGATGCGCGCGTCCTGGTAGCGCGTGTCGTCGTCGCTCCACACGTAGAAGTCGCCGTACGGGCCCTCGGGGTCGGCGCGCGACGCCTGGAACCAGGGGTGCTGGTCGCTCGTGTGGTTCATCACGAGGTCGATGACGACGCGCATCCCGCGCGCGTGCGCCTCGCTGACGAGCTCGGCGAAGTCCGACGTCGAGCCGTACTGCGGCGCGATCGCGGTGTAGTCGGACACGTCGTAGCCGCCGTCGCGCAGGGGCGACGGGTAGAACGGCGGCAGCCACAGCGCGTCGATGCCGAGCCACTGGAGGTAGTCGAGGCGGTCGATGAGGCCCCGCAGGTCGCCCGTCCCGCTGCCGTCGGAGTCGGAGAACGCGCGGACGATCACCTCGTAGAACACCGCCGTGCGGTACCAGTCCGGGTCGTCGGACAGCCCGGGGCGCGCGTCGACGGGCGCCGTCGGCTGGCGCCGCGGCGGGAGCGCCGCGACGGGGACCGGCGCGGTGATGGGCGGCACGGGGGCGGGGCCGGCAGCGGGACCGCGCACGGGGACCGGTGCAGCGTCGCGAGGGAACGTCATGCAGGCCTCACGTGCACGACGTGCGCGACCTGGCGCATCGGCTCGAGCCGCACGTAGACGTCCTGGCCCCAGCCGTAGCTCTCGCCGGACAGCTCGTCGTGCGCGACGAAGGACGGCGCCCACGGGTCCTGGCCGTCCGCGAGAGGAGGCAGCCCGAGGGCCGCGAGGTCGAGGTGCACGTTCGACTCCTGCGGGGAGTGGGGGTCGAGGTTCACGACGACGACGACCGTGTCGGCCTCGCCGGTCGGCGAGTGCTCGGCGGGCAGGTGCCGGGAGAACGCGAGCACCTGGTCGTTCGTCGTCGGGTGGACGGTGAGGTTGCGGAGCTGGCGCAGCGCGGGGTGGTCGCGCCGGACCTCGTTGAGCCGCGTGAGCAGCGTCGAGATCCCGATCTCCTCCGCGAGCGCCCAGTCGCGCGGCTTGTACTCGTACTTCTCGTTGTCGATCTGCTCCTCGACTCCTGGCCGCGGCACGTTCTCCACGAGCTCGTACCCGGAGTAGATCCCCCACGTGGGCGACCCGGTCGCGGCGAGCACCGCGCGCACCGCGAACCCGGCCACCCCGCCGTGCTGGAGGTAGGGCGGGAGGATGTCGTGCGTCGTCGGCCAGAAGCTGGGCCGCATGTACGCGCCGGCCTCGCCCGACACCTCGGTGAGGTACTCGGCGAGCTCGTCGCGGGTGTTGCGCCACGTGAAGTACGTGTACGACTGGTGGAACCCGATCCGCGCGAGCGTGTGCATCATCGCGGGCTTGGTGAACGCCTCGGAGAGGAACACGACCTCGGGGTTCGTCGCGCGCACCTCGGCGAGCAGCCACTCCCAGAAGTCGAGCGGCTTGGTGTGCGGGTTGTCGACGCGGAACGCGGTGACGCCCCGGTCGATCCACACGCGGACCACGCGCAGCACCTCGGCGTAGATGCCCGCGGGGTCGTTGTCGAAGTTCAGGGGATAGATGTCCTGGTACTTCTTGGGCGGGTTCTCGGCGTACGCGATCGAGCCGTCGACGCGGGTCGTGAACCACTCGGGGTGCTCGGTCACCCACGGGTGGTCGGGCGAGCACTGCAGCGCGAGGTCGATCGCGACCTCGAGCCCGTTGCGCCGCGCCTCCTTGACGAACGCGCGGAACGTGCGGTCGCTCCCGAGCTCGGGGTGGATCGCGTCGTGGCCGCCGTCCTTCGAGCCGATCGCGTACGGGCTGCCCGGGTCGCCGGGGAGCGCCGTGAGGGAGTTGTTGCGGCCCTTGCGGTGGGTCGTGCCGATGGGGTGGACGGGCGTGAGGTAGACGACGTCGAACCCCATCGCGGCGATCGCCGGCAGGCGCCGGGCCGCCGCGGTGAACGTCCCGGAGCGCCAGCGGCCGTCCTTCATCCGGCGCGCACCCTCGGAGCGCGGGAACATCTCGTACCACGCACCCGCGAGCGCCAGCGGTCGTTCGACCCGCAGGTCGTAGGTGGCCGACGCCGTCACGTGGTCGCGCAGGGGCGCGCGGTCCAGGACGTCGCGCACCTCGGGCGACGTCGCCGCGGCGAGGCGGGCCTCGGCGGGGCGGCTCGCGTCGGCGAGGGCGGCTGCCGCGTCGGCGAGCGTGCGCGCGTCCTGCGGCGACCGGGTGCCCGGGGTGCCGTCGGCGCCCGGGAGGGGGACCGCGTCGGCCAGGACGCGCTCGAAGAGCCGGACACCCTCGGCGAGCATGAGGTCGACGTCGACGCCCGCGGCGATCTTCACGGTCGCGTCGTGCGCCCACGTGCCGTAGGGGTCGCTCCACGCCTCGACCCGCAACGACCAGTCGCCGATCGCGTCGGGGTGCAGCGTGGCGCGGAACCGGTCGAGGCCGGGCGCCACGTCCACCATGCGCGCGGTGCGCTCGGCGCCGTCGGGGGCGACGAGGACGGCGGTCGCGGCGACGGCGTCGTGCCCCTCGCGGAACACGGTCGCCTCGACCGGCACCATCTCGCCCACGACGGCCTTCGCGGGCCACCGCCCGCCCTCGACGACGGGCGAGACGTCCAGCACGGGGATGCGGCCGATCGGGGCGGGCGGGGCAGGACGGGGGGCGGTCGCGGGGGTGCGGTGCGGCGCGGGGGCCGGAGAGGTCGACGTCACACGCACAACGTATCGAGGCCCGCGGGGGGCAGGCACCTGGGAGCGGGCTCGGCAGGCGTCGACGAGGTGCGGTGTCGGGCGTGGCGCCGGGGTGAAAGTTCACGCAAGCGTGACGTGCGTGTGACACCGCGAGGGTGTGCACCGGCCTCGGCCTGCGTAGTCTCGTCCCCGTGAGAGCGATCCGACGGTTCACCGTCCGCACCCTGCTGCCCGCCGAGCTGCGCGACCTGGACGAGCTGGCCCACAACCTGCGCTGGTCCTGGCACGCCCCGACGCGCGACCTGTTCGCCGGTATCGACCCCGAGGCGTGGGCGTCCGTGCACGGCGACCCCGTCGCGCTGCTGGGCGCGCTCGGCCCGGAACGGCTCGCGGAGCTCGCCGCGGACGGCGCGTTCGTCGAGCGCGTGCGCGCGGCGGCGGCCGACCTGCGCCACTACCTCGACGACGCGCTGTGGTACCAGCAGCGGGCCGCCTCCGACGAGGACGGCTCGCTCCCGGCCGCGATCGCCTACTTCTCGCCCGAGTTCGGCATCACGTCGGTGCTGCCGCAGTACTCCGGCGGCCTCGGCATCCTCGCGGGCGACCACCTCAAGAGCGCGAGCGACCTCGGCGTGCCGATCGTCGGCGTCGGGCTCCTGTACGGCGCCGGGTACTTCAAGCAGTCCCTCACGCGCGACGGCTGGCAGGTCGAGACCTACCCGCTGCTCGACCCGGACGGCCTGCCGCTGACCCTCCTGCGCGACGACGACGGCACGCCCGCGCGGGTGTCGCTCGCCCTCCCGGGCGGTCGGACGCTGCACGCGCACGTGTGGGTCGCTGCCGTGGGCCGCGTGCCCTTGCTGCTCCTCGACTCCAACGTGCCCGGCAACGACGAGGCCGCGCGCAAGGTCACCGACCGCCTCTACGGCGGCGGCGGCGAGCACCGCCTCCAGCAGGAGCTGCTGCTCGGCGTGGGCGGCGTGCGCGCGCTGCGCCTGTGGTCGCGCCTCACCGGTGCGCCGGCCCCGGAGGTCTACCACACCAACGAGGGGCACGCCGGGTTCCTCGGCGTCGAGCGCATCCGCGAGCTCGTCGAGCAGGGCCTCACGTTCGACGAGGCCCTGGAGGCCGTGCGCGCCGCGACGGTCTTCACGACGCACACGCCCGTCCCGGCCGGCATCGACCGGTTCGGGCGCGACCTCGTCACGCAGTACTTCGGCGGCGACATGGCCGTCGACGGGCTGCCCGTGGAGCGCGTCCTCGCGCTCGGCGCGGAGGACTACGACGGCGGCGACCCGACCGTGTTCAACATGGCCGTCATGGGCCTGCGCCTCGGCGGGCGGGCGAACGGCGTCTCCCTCCTGCACGGCGAGGTGTCGCGCGGCATGTTCGAGGGCCTGTGGCCGGGCTTCGACGCGCGCGAGGTCCCCATCACGTCCGTGACGAACGGCGTGCACTCGCCCACGTGGGTGGACCCGGCGTTCGCGGCCCTCGAGGCCGACCGGCTCGGGCTCGACGAGCTCACGGCCGACGCCGCGTCGTCGGGCTGGCTGCGCGGCGACGGGGACGGCGGCGTGAGCGACGGCGAGCTGTGGGCGGTCCGCCGCGAGATGCGCGGCCGCCTGGTCGACGAGGCCCGCCGCCGCGTGCGCAAGTCGTGGCGCGAGCGCGGTGCGACCCCGGCCGAGCTGGGCTGGGTCGACGACGTCCTGTCGCCCGACGTGCTCACCATCGGCTTCGCGCGGCGCGTGCCCACGTACAAGCGGCTCACGCTCATGCTCCGCGACCCGGAGCGCCTCAAGGCGCTGCTGCTGCACCCCGAGCGCCCCGTGCAGCTCGTCGTCGCGGGCAAGTCGCACCCCGCCGACGACCAGGGCAAGCGGCTCATCCAGCAGCTCGTGCGCTTCACCGACGACCCCGAGGTGCGCCACCGCATCGTCTTCCTGCCCAACTACGACATCGCCATGGCGCAGTCCCTCTACCCGGGCTGCGACGTCTGGCTCAACAACCCGCTGCGCCCGCTCGAGGCATCCGGGACGTCGGGTATGAAGTCGGCGCTCAACGGCGGCCTCAACCTGTCCATCCTCGACGGGTGGTGGGACGAGTGGTTCGACGGCGAGAACGGCTGGGCCATCCCCACCGCCGACGGCGTCGAGGACCCCGACCGCCGGGACGACCTCGAGGCCGCAGCCCTGTACGACCTCGTCGAGCAGCAGGTCGCGCCGCGCTTCTACGACCGCGACACGTCCGGCGTGCCCGGCCGGTGGCTCGAGATGGTGCGGCACACGCTCGCGACGCTCGGCCCGAAGGTCCAGGCGACGCGCATGGTCGGCGAGTACGTGACGCGGCTGTACGCGCCCGCTGCGGCGGCGGGGCGAGCGCTCGCGGCCGACGGCCTCGCCCCCGCGCGCGAGCTCGCGCACTGGAAGGAGTCCGTGCGGTCCGGGTGGTCGCGCGTGCGCGTCGACCACGTCGACTCCTCCGGCATCGGCGAGGTGCCGCAGGTCGGGGACCGGCTCACCGTGCGCGCGTACGTGTCGCTCGGCGACCTGCGCCCCGAGGACGTGCAGGTGCAGGTCGTGCACGGCCGCGTCAGCGAGGCCGACGTCATCGAGGAGTTCACGGCCGAGCCGCTCGCGCTCGCCGAGACGTACGAGGCCGGCCGCTACGCGTTCGCCGGCGACGTCGTGCTCGACGCGTCCGGCCCGTTCGGCTACACGGTCCGCGTCGTCCCGACGCACACCGGCCTCCCCAGCGTCGCCGAGCTCGGCCTCGTCGCCAACGCCTGACCCGCACCGGCGGGGGAGAGCCCGCGCGCGCCGCCCCGGCGCGCGCGGGCTCCGTCATGCTGCGGGGGCGTCGAGGTCGGCGGCCACCTGCACGACGACCTTCTCTCCGCGCGTCATGCGCTCGACGGCCTCCTCCCAGCGGTCGAGCGGGACGACGGCGCCGATGACGGGGCCGAGCCGCACGTGGCCGGACCCGAGGAGCCGGATCGCGGTGCGGAACGACGACGGCCGCTTGCCGCGCGAGCCGACGACCTCGAGCTCGCGGTTGACGACGAGGTCGAGGTCCGTCGACGGGTGCTCGTGGTAGAAGGCGACGAGCACGGCCCGCCCGCCCTTGCGCAGGTGCGTGAGACCGTCGGCGAGGACGGCGGTCGAGCCCGAGCACTCGAACAGCGAGTGGGCGCCGTACCCGTCGGTGAGGCGGCCGACGACCTCGCCGACGTCCTCGGCGTCGGCGTCCACGACGTGCTGCACGCCGAGGGCGCGGGCGGTCGCGAGGCGCACGGCGTGCCGCGAGCGCCCGACGAGCACGACGGTCGCGCCGCACGCGACGGCGACCTGGGCGACGAGGAGCCCCACGGCGCCGGGCCCGGTGACGACGACCACCTCGCCGGCGAGCGCCGGGCTGCGCTCGACGACGGCGTGCACGGCGACGGCGAGCGGCTCGACGAGCGCGCCCTCCAGGAGCGTGACGTCGTCGGGCAGGCGGTGCACGGCGCGCCCCGGGACGGCGAGCTGGTCGGCGAGGCCGCCGTCGGTGGTGGTGCCGATGCCGGTGCGGTGGGGGCAGCGGTTGTACTGCTCGGTGCGGCAGTAGGCGCACCGCAGGCACAGCGAGGCGTCGGTCTCGACGCACACGCGGTCCCCGGGCCGCAGGTCGGGGCGGTCGGCCGCCGGGCCGACCCACCGCACGACGCCGGCGATCTCGTGGCCGAGGACGCGGCGGCCGTCGAAGCCCTGGCCGGACTCGACGGCGGAGCGGTCGGTGCCGCAGATCGCGCACGCGGCGACGTCGACGAGCACCTGGTCGTCGCGGGGGACCGGGGCGGGGACGTCGAGCAGCGCGACGTTGCCGGGACCGGGCGAGTGCTTCACGAGGGCGCGCACAAGGCCTCCTTGCCTTCTTGCATGTATAGACAGGAGTATGCCAGACCGTGTATGTCTAGGGCAGCACGCGCGCAGCACGCGCGCCTCACCTCGACGAAGAGGAGCACGACGCATGAGCAGGTACCTCGTCGGCATCGACGCCGGCACGTCGGTCGTCAAGGCGGCCGTCTTCGACCTCGACGGGACGGAGCTGACCCGCGCCGGGCGCAGCGTCCCGGTCACCAACCCGGCCCCGCACCTGGCCGAGGAGGACATGGAGCAGGTCTGGACCGCCGCGCACGAGGCGATCCAGGAGGCGGTCGCCGCGTCGGGCGTCGCCCCGGAGGAGATCCTCGCGGTCGGTGCCACGGGCCAGGGCGACGGCAGCTGGCTCGTCGGGCCCGACGGCAGGCCGGTCGGCCCCGCCTACCTGTGGACCGACGGCCGCGCGGGCGAGCTCATCGACGGGTGGTACGCCGACGGCACGGTGAGCCGGCAGTTCCCCGTCTCGGGCACCGGGCCGTACGCGGGGACGACGAGCGCCCTCCTGCGCTGGCGCCTGGAGAACGAGCCGGAGTCGCTGCGCGAGGGGGTCACCGCGCTGTGGTGCAAGGACTGGGTCGAGTACCGCCTCACGGGCGAGCTCTCGGGCGACCCGTCGGACGCGAGCCTCGCGGGCATCGACGTGCGCTCGCGCACGTGGTCGGACGAGGTCCTCGACGCGTGGGGTCTCGGAGCGGCGCGCCACGTGCTGCCGCGCCTCCTCGCGCCGACCGACGTGTGCGGCACCGTGACCCCCGAGGCCGCCGCGCTCACAGGCCTGCGGGCCGGGACGCCCGTCGTCAAGGGACAGGTCGACATCGCCGCGTCGTCCCTCGGCGTGGGCGTCATCGCCCCGGGGGACTGCATGGCGGTCATCGGCACCGCGGGGATCGTCACCGTCGCGACCGACGACCTCTCGGCCGGCTTCGCACCGGCCGACGTCGGGTGGGTCATCCCGCACGGCCCGGACACGTGGGTCCGCGCGATGGGCATGAACTCGTGCACGCCGAACGTCGACTGGTTCCTGCGCGAGCTCGGCCACGGGTTCCACGAGGACGCGCGCGCCCGCGCGGTGTCGCTCTTCGAGCACCTCGACGCGACCGTCGCGAGCGTCCCGCCGGGCGCGGGCGGCGTCGTCTTCCACGGGTACACGGCGCCCGGCGGCGAGCGCGCGCCCTTCGTCAAGCCCAGCGCGCGCGGGTCGTTCAGCGGGCTCACCGCCGGGCACTCGCGCGACCACATGCTGCGCGCGGTGTACGAGGGCGTCGCCTACGGGATCCGCGACTGCCTAGACTCCATCCCCACCGAGGTGGGCACGGTGCGCCTCGCGGGCGGCGGCGCGTCGAGCCCCGTGTGGAGCCAGGTGTTCGCCGACGTCCTCGGCCGCCGCGTCGTCGTCCCGGCGGGCAGCGAGTTCGGCGCGAAGGGCGCCGCGCTCGTCGCCGGGGTCGGCGTGGGGGCGTGGTCGACGCTCGACGAGGCCGTCGCGGAGACGGTCGACGTGGAGCGCTCGTACGAGCCGTCGGCGCACGCGACGCGCGTGTACGACGAGTACTTCGGCGTCTACCGTCAGATCCGCGAGCACGTCGCCGCCACGTGGGACCTCCTGCACGCGGCGGGCCGGCGCACCGAGGCGATGCTCGCCGCCTGACCCGCACGCGAGAGAGGGGCGGGTGGTGACGACCACCCGCCCCTCTCGTCGTGCGTCGACGCGTCAGTCCAGCACGCCGAAGCGCTCCAGCGCCGCGGCGAGCTCGGGGTGCTCGCGCGCCGCGTCGCGCACGTCGCGGCCGGCGACCGCGGCGTCGATCGCCTGGCGCATGGCGCGCACGCCCGCGGCGGGCCCCTGCGGGTGCCCCTGGACCGCGCCTCCCGCGCCGAGGACCACGTCGGTGCCCGCGTCCCGCACGTACCGCGCGACCACGCCGGGGTGCACCCCGCCGCCGATCACGGGCAGCGCGGGGGCGACGTGCGGGCGCGGCAGCGCGAGCTGCTGCAGCGTGCGCAGGTACGGCAGGCGGCGGACCGGGTACCCCCCGTACGGGGTCGTCGTGAGCACGAGGTCGGCCCCCGCGAGACGCGGGAGCATGCCGGCCGCGATCGGGGCGCTCATCCCGGACGCGGGCCCCTCGAAGTACGGGCCGGTGCCGGCGAAGTGGCCGAGCAGGGGGACGTCCACCGCGTCGCGCAGCGCCTGCAGGCCGCCGTACCCGACGGTCGCGTAGGTGATCATGAGCGCGCGGGCCCCTGCGTCGACCGCCCGGCGCGCGGTGTCGAGCATGCGGTCCGGCCGGTCGGTGACGTTCGGGACGTAGACCACGTCCTTGCCCGTCTCCTCGAGCACCTCGCGCGCGGCGCGACCGAACTCGCGCACGCGCTCGACGACGGGCGAGAACGACGTGTCGCCGAGCAGCTCGTCGTCCTTCACGAGGTCCACGCCCCCGAGCGCGGTCTCCTTGAAGATCCGCGCGCCCTCCTGCGGGCTCAGCCCGGTGCACGGCTTGATCATGTTGAGCACGAGCGGCCGGTCCGTGACCCCGACGAGCTCGCGCACGCCGGCGACCCCGAACCGGGGACCGCCGAGATCGCGCGCGTAGGCGTCCGGGAGCTCGAGGTCGACGAGCTTCGCCTGCACGGACGTCGACGCGTCGTTGCCGAGCAGCGTCGTGAGCAGCATCGGGAGCTGCGGCCCCACGTTGACCGTCGGGACGGCGATCTGGACGAGGAAGTCGTGCACCTCGTCGTCGTCGCCCCCGACCTCGACGGGCGGTGCCTCGAGGACGCGCACGACGCGTCCCTCGTGCCGCGCGCGCAGCTCGGGCGTCAGGCCCGGCACCTCGACCCAGGTGCCGGTCGTCTGCCCGACGGCGAACGTCGTGGCCTTGGCCATGACGTCCGTGCCTGCGGGCAGGCGCAGGTGGTACGTCGCGAGCACGTAGTCGTCGCCGCGGACGTCCTCGGGGAGGCGGAAGAGGGAAGCGGTCGTCATACGAGGTCTCCGGTCCGGGGGGCGCCGAGGCCCAGGTGGTCGAGGGCGTGCTCGAGGAAGGCGGCCAGCCCGTCCTCGGCGTGGTTGCCGATGCTCGCGAGCGTGACGGCCTTGACCTCGGGGCGCGCGTTGCCCATCGCGAACCCGTAGCCGATGCGGGACAGCCACGGTACGTCGTTGCCGCCGTCGCCGAACCCGAGCGTGCGGTCCGCGGTCACGCCGAGGCGGTCCAGCACGAAGGACAGGCCCTCCCACTTCGCGCCCCGCTCGGGCGAGAGCTCGAAGAACTCGTCCATCGCGCGGGCGATCCGGGGGACGCGCGAGACCGTGGGGGCGACCTCGTCCAGGCGGTCCCCGCGGCCGACGACCATGATCTTGACGATCGCGCGCGGGTCGGTGTCCCGGAGGTCGGCGACGCGCACGTCCTGCTCGTTGAGCGCCATGAGGAGGTCGCGACCGAAGCCCGGCTCGGAGATGAAGATGTCGCGCGACGTCCACCACGTGCAGGTGAGGCCGAGCTCGTCCGCGAGCTCGGCCATCGTCCGGATCTCCTCCGGGGCCAGGGTCTCGACGCGCAGGTCCTCGTCCGTGCGCGGGTCGACCACGACGGCCCCGTTGCAGCAGACCACGGGCAGGTCGAGTCCGATCGAGCCCGCGAGATCGAGGGTGTTGGCCCGTGACCTCCCGGTGACGAGCAGGACGGGGACGCCGGCGTCGCGGACGCGGGCGACCGCGGCCGCGGTGCGCGGCGAGACGGCGTGGTCGGCGCCGGCGAGCGTCCCGTCGACGTCGAGGGCGAGGGCGCCGACGTCGGCGAGCGAGGGGAGGGTGACGGTCGAGGACGACATGCTTCTCCTGAGGTCGGGTGTCATGACGCGCGGGCGGGCCCGGTGGTGGCACCACCGGACCCGCCCGCGCCGGGTGCGCTCAGACGAGGGCGCTGCCCAGGCCGAGGACGAGCAGGCTCGTGGGCCAGATCGTCGCGGCCGGGGGGTCGATGTGGGTGTCGCCGTGGATGTGCAGGAGGCGCGCGAACAGCTCCGCGCCCCACGCGGCGACGACCGCGAACGCGGCGCCGACGAGCACGGCCGCGAACGTGCTGCCCACGACGGGAAGGAACGTGGCGGCGGCGAGACCGCCGACGACCGTGATGTGGTGCGTCACGGGGACCGGCATCCCGACCGCGAGGAACGCGAGCGAGAACGCGGAGACGCCGAACGCGAACACGTGGGCGCTGCCCTGGAGGTCGGGGAAGCTCTCGGCGAGGAGCACGGTCGTGCCGGCCGCGAACAGGCCGGCGAACGCGCCGAGCACCGTGTTGTCGCGGAAGCGCTGCTGGCCCGGGATCCACTGGTTCTCGGGCGTGGGCGCGAAGCGCTTCCAGCCCTGCGGCGTGCGCGGCACCGCCCCGAGCAGGCCGGTGCGGCCGAACACGAGCCGGGCGGCGACGCCCGAGAGGAACACCGTGACGGCCACGGTGTCCGTGTGGCTCCCGAACCACGGCGTCGCGGCGACCGCGACCTGCACCACGTAGCCCAGCGCGCCGAACAGCGCGCCGACGAGCAGCACGTCGGGGCGTCGGATGCTCGCGAGAGGTGTGACGATGTCCTTGCCGTCGAAGCCGCCGCGCCGTGCCGCGTAGCCCGCGGCGGCGACACCGCCGGCGAACGCGACGTGCGGGCCGAAGAACGGCCCGAACGCGACGGTGTCGAGCATGCCCGAGCCACCACCCGCGGCGAGGGCCACGACGCCGAGCACCACGGCCAGGCCGGTGAAGACGAATGCGAGGAGCGCGCCGAGGGCCGCGCCCACGAACCCTCCGCCGAGCGAGAGCAGGAGGGAGAAGAGATCGATGTCCATGAGTACCTTTCGCGAAGCGCACGTCGTTGTCTGGAGCCGGCACCGTCGCCGGCCACCCCGCGGTCGTGTCGATAGTACGACCACATACAGGTTCGGACAACTAGTTGACTAGACGTGTACTGGCTACTAGCGTGCGGACGTCGGGCACGTATCTCCGGCCCCCGGGGCACCGACGCCTCGGAGCCAGGCCGGACGGGGACGACCCCCGCGTCAGCACTCGGAACTGTCAACAATGAGGTGTGGCACATGACGAAGTACATCCTCGGAATCGACGAGGGAACCACGAGCGCCCGGACGTTCGTGATCGACGAGGAGGGAACGGTCCTCGGACTCGGCCAGGCCGAGCTCACGCAGCACTACCCCCGGTCCGGCTGGATCGAGCACGACCCGCAGGAGATCGTCACGACCCAGTACGAGACGATGCGCGCCGCGATGCGCCAGGCGGGCATCCAGCCCGCTGACCTCAGCGCGATCGGCCTGACCAACCAGCGGCAGACGGCCCTCGTCTGGGAGAAGGACACCGGGCGGCCCATCTACAACGCGATCGTGTGGGCCTCGCGCCACTCGGTCGACATCGTCGAGCAGTGGGTCGCGGAGGGGCACGGCGAGACCATCCGCAGCAAGACCGGCCGCACGCCGGACGCCTTCTACTCCGCGTCGAAGATCCGCTGGATCCTCGACGCGGTCCCCGGGGCGCAGGAGCGTGCCGAGAAGGGCGAGCTGCTCGCGGGCACGATCGACACGTGGCTCGTCTGGAACCTCACGGGCCGGGAGGCGTTCGTCACGGACTACTCCAACGGCGCCGAGACCATGATGATGAACCTCGAGACGCTCGACTGGGACGACGAGCTGCTCTCGATCTACGGCATCCCGCGCGTCATGCTGCCGCGCATCGTCCCGTCCGACACCGTCGTCGGCGACGCGGCGCCGTCGTTCGGGGCCCCGGTCCCGATCGCGGCGAACATGGGCGACCAGCAGGCCGGGCTCTTCGGCCAGGCCGCGTTCAAGCCCGGCCAGGCGAAGATGACGTACGGCACCGCGGGCGTCCTCAACATCAACGCCGGCAGCTCGACGGCGTACGTGCCCGGTCTCACGACGACCGCGGCGTGGGGCGTGGGCGGCGACATCGCGTACGAGATCGAGGGCGTCGTGTACGCCATGGGCAAGACCATGCAGTGGCTGCGCGACGACATGAAGCTCATCCACGCCGCGCCGGACAGCGAGTGGTACGCGGGTCAGGTCGCGAGCACGGAGGGCGTCTACCTCGTCCCGGCGTTCACCGGCCTCGGGGCGCCCGACTGGGACTCCTACGCGCGCGCCGCGATCGTCGGCATCTCCAACGCGACGAACCGCCTGCACATCATCCGCGCGGGCGTGGAGTCGATGGTCTACCAGACGCGCGACCTCGTGCAGGCCGCGCTCGACCAGTCCGACATCACCATCCCGGAGATCCGCGTCGACGGCGGGGCGGTGAAGAACAACCTGCTGTGCCAGATGACCGCGGACATCACGGGCATCCCGGTGATCCGGCCGCGCGTGCAGGAGGCGACGATCTACGGGGCCATGCTCATGGCCGGCATCGCGACGGGCGTCTACGGCTCGCTCGACGAGGTGTCGAGCCGCTGGCAGCAGGACCGCGTGTTCGAGCCGGCGATGAGCCGTGACCAGGCGGACACGCTGTACGCCGGGTGGCGCGAGGCGCGCGAGCTGACCAAGGGCTGGGCGCGCAAGGTGCCGGGCGCCGCGGCCTGACGCGACGCACCGGTCACGACGACGGGGCGGCACCCGGTGGGTGCCGCCCCGTCGTGCTGCGCTCACGCGGCGTGCGCCGCGGAGGCCGGGGTCTCGTCGGCGTCGTCGTCGGCCGCGGTGCCGCCGAGCAGACGTCGGACGTAGGTGCGGTGGGCCGCGACCTCCGCGTCCCGACGCTCGGCGTCCCACCCGAGCATGTCGCCGAGCACGTCGGCGACGTCCTCGGCGACGTCCAGGCCGAGCCCGGGCTCGATGCCGACCATCGTGCGGCGCTGCAGGACGTCCGTCAGCGTCGTCGCGTGCTCGCGCTCGACGACGTGCGCGAGCTCTGCGAGCGTCACCGCGCCCCGGCCCTCGCCCAGGACCTGCACGAGCCGCGGGTCGCGCCGTGCGCTCTCGCCGATCTCGCGGGCCACGGCGCCGTAGACGCGGACGAGGCGCTCGGCGACCTCGGCCGGGAACGGCAGGTCCGCGAGCACGCGCCCGCGCTCGTCCTCCCACGACCCCGTGCTCGGGGCGCCGGGGAGCGGGGTGTCGGCCGCGGTGGAGGCGAGGACGTCGAGGCTGAGGAGGCGGGCGACCTTGTCGACGACCTCGCGACCGAGGCTCAGGTGCGGGGTGAGCTTGCCGCCGACGACGGACACGAGCCGCGGCACCTCGACGTGGGTCTCGACGAGGTGGCTGCGCGGGATCGCGCCGGGCTTCGCGCCGGGGCGGTGGGGGAGCGGCCGGACGCCGGAGTAGGTGAGGAGCACGTCGTCGACCGTCAGCCCGGCGGACGGCACGAGGGCGTTCGTCTCCGCCAGCAGGTAGTCGACCTCCTCCCGGGTCCCGCGCGCGGCACCGGGGTCGCCGTCGTAGCGGTCGTCGGTCGTCCCGATGAGGTAGCGGCCGTTCCACGGGATGACGAGGATCGCCCGGTTGTCGCTGCGCGCCTCGAAGTAGATCGCCGCGTCCGGGGCCCCGGGGAAGGGGTCGACGACGAGGTGCGTGCCCTTCGTCCCGCCGATCTGCCGGGGCAGGGGCAGGCCGTGGGCGAGGTGGTCGACCCAGGGGCCCGCGGCGTTGACGACGCACCGGCCCCGCACGACGAGCTCCTCGCCGCTCTCGGCGTCGTGCACACGGACGCCGCGGGCCGCGCCGTCCTCGACGAGGATCTCGGTGACCTCGGCGTGGTTGAGCACGTCGGCGCCGTGCCGGCACGCGTCGAGGACGGTCTCGAGCACGAGCCGCTCGGGGTAGACCACCTGACCGTCGTAGTACCGCACCGCGCCGTCGAGCCCGTCGAGCCCGAGGCCCGGGAGCTCGAGATGGGTCGCGTCGCGCGTCATGGCGCGGTGGCGCGGCACCGACTTGCGCAGCGACAGGCCGTCGTAGAGCACCATGCCGACGCGGAGCATCCACCCCGGGACGTGGTTGTGCCGGTAGAGCGGCACCACGAAGGGGAGCGGGGTGACGAGGTGCGGTGCGACGTGCCACAGGTGCTCGCGGTCGTGCAGCGACTCGTGGACGAGGCGGAGCTCGCCGTGCTCGAGGTAGCGCAGGCCGCCGTGGATCAGGCGGCTGTTCCACGACGACGTCTCGCCGCCGTAGTCGCCGCGCTCGACGAGCGCGACGTCGAGCCCGCGGAGCGCGGCGTCGCGCGCGATCGCGGCGCCGTTGATCCCGGCGCCGACGATCACCATGTCGTAGGTCTTGCTGTCGAGCCGTGGTGCGTCGGCTCGCGGTGTACCACCCATTCGTGTGCCGTCCTCCTCACGCGGCGGTGCGTCTCGACGCCTCGGCGGCTGCGCTCCTGTGCGCGCCGGGCCGGGTGCAGGTCGTCGTCCGCGCGACCACCAACTTGTGTGTACATGGTTGCACACGTATGGCGGTTGCGGCCACAATGTCCGGACGGACACGGACAGCGTCGTCGGGCCGGCGGCGCGGAGAGGGGAACCATGCTTCCCAGGACGCTCGTCGGGTGCAGCACCAAGGGCTATCTCGGGCTCGCGGAGACGCGGTCCTGGGCCGAGCGCGTCGCGAGCGGGCTCGCGGCGCGCGGGGGCGGTGACGGGGTCTACGCGTGCGTCCCCCACCCGCTCGTCACGGTGCTCTCCGAAGGGCTCGCCGGGACCGGCGCCGACGTGGGGGTGCAGGACGTCTCCCCGCACCCCAGGGGCCCCTACACCGGCGAGGTGAGCGCGGAGCTGCTCGCCGAGCTCGGCGTGCGGTACGTCATGGTCGGACACCCGGAGCGCGTGCGGCACGTCGGCGAGACGCCCGAGCTCTTCGGTCGCAAGGTCCGGGCCGCCGTCGGGCACGGCCTCGTCCCGATCCTCGTCGTGGGCGAGCCGGAGCGGAGCGCGGAGCCCGAGCCGGTCCTGCGCGCCCAGCTGGACGCGGCGTTCGGCGGCCTGCCCGACGACGCGGAGGTCGTCGTCGCGTACGAGCCCACGTGGGCCATCGGCGCGGCCGAGCCGGCGCCGGCGGACCACGTGCTGCGGACGGTGGGCGTGCTCCGCACGCTCGTCGACGGGCGAGTCGCGCGCTCGCGCGTGCTCTACGGCGGGTCGGCCGGGCCGGGGACGTTCGCCGCGATCGCGCGAGCCGGCGCCGGCGGGGACCCGCGCGACGTGCCGGACGGCGTGTTCCTCGGTCGCGGAGGCCTGGACCCGGACGCGTTCCTCGCGACGGTGGCCGAGGTCCGCGCCGCCGTGGGTGCGGTCGTCTAGGGAATACTTGTATAGAGGAGTCTGGACAAGTACGATCTAGTTATCGAGTGCGTGGCCGGTGAGCGGCCGCGCACGGACGACCGACGGCGGTCGGCCAACGGAGGCCCCGTCGTCGCACCACGAGGAGGACATCCATGCCCATCGCCCCGACCCTGGCCCTCGTCGACGAGGCGCAGCGTCGCGGATATGCCGTACCCGCGGTCAACATCGCGGACGACCTCTCCGCGCGAGCCGTCATCGCGGCCGCCGAGGGCGCGCGGTCGCCCGTGATCCTGCAGACGTCCGTCAAGACGGTGAGGAGCATCGGCGCCCGGCACCTGTCGCGCCTCGTGCACTCCGCGGCCGAGGAGGCGACCGTCCCGGTCGCCCTGCACCTCGACCACTGCCCCGACCGGGCCGTCATCACCGAGGTGCTCGCCGAAGGGTGGTCGTCCGTCCTCTTCGACGCGTCCGACCGACCCCTCGACGTCGCGTGGCGCGAGACCGCCGAGGTCGTGCGCGAGGCGCACGCCGCGGGGGCCGCCGTCGAGTCGGAGATCGAGAACATCGTGGGGGTCGAGGACGGCGTCGGGTCCGACGAGGCCCTGCACTCCTACAGCGTCGAACAGCTCGTCGAGGTCGCGCGCGACACCGGCACGGACCTGCTCGCTCCCGCCCTCGGCACCGCGCACGGCCTCTACACGGCCGATCCCGTGCTGCGGGTCGACCGCGTGGAGAGCCTGCGCGCGCTGAGCGACCTGCCCGTCGTGCTGCACGGCGGCACGGGTCTGCGCGACGAGGACTTCCGGGCGTTCATCGCGGCCGGCGTGTCCAAGATCAACATCTCCACCGCCCTGAAGCTCGCCTACATGCGGACCGCAAAGCAGCACCTCGACGAGTGCGAGCGCACCGGCCGGTGGGAGCCCGTGAAGATGTTCGACGCCGTGCTGGTCGCCGTCCGCGACGAGATCGCGACGCACATCGAGGTCTTCGGGTCGTCCCGGGACGCGGCGGGGGCGGCCGCATGACGCGCGCACTGGTCCTGGACTGCGACGGCGTCCTCGCGGACACCGAGCGCGACGGCCACCTCGTCGCGTTCAACCGGGCGTTCGCGGAGCTCGGGCACCCGATCGAGTGGTCGGCGACGGAGTACGCCGCGCTCCTGCGCGTCGGCGGCGGCAAGGAGCGCCTCAAGGCGTACCTGGCCGAGCACCCCGAGGTCGACCTCGCGCGCGGCGGCGACCTCGACGAGGCCGTGCGAGCGGCGCACCTGCGCAAGAGCGAGATCTACGTCGAGCTCGTCGAGCAGGGCGCGCTGCCGGGGCGCCCCGGCGTGCGCCGACTCGTGCACGAGGTGCTCGACGCCGGGTGGCAGGTCGCCGTGGCGTCGACGTCCGCGCAGCGCAGCGTCGAGGCCGTCCTGCGGTCCGTCGTCGGCGAGGAGGACTACGCGCGCGTCGCCGGGGTGTTCGCGGGGGACGTCGTGCCTGCCAAGAAGCCCGCCCCGGACATCTACCTGCTCGCGATCGACCGGCTCGGCCGGTCGCCCGAGGAGGTCGTCGTGGTCGAGGACTCCGCCGCGGGCGCGACGGCCGCGAGCCGCGCCGGGCTGCGGCACCTCGTGACCGTGAGCACGTTCACGACCGAGGACGAGTTCCCGGACGCCTCGCTCGTGGTCGACCACCTCGGCGAGCCGGACCTGCCGGCGACGGTGCTGGCCGGTCCGGACGTGCTGAGCGACAAGCTCGTCGACGTGGCCGCGCTGGAGGCGCTCCTGCGCTGACGACGCACCCGACGCGGCGGGGCCCGGGGACCGTCGGTCCCCGGGCCCCGTGCGGTGCGCGCCGGTCAGAGGTCGTAGTGGAACTCGAGGCGGATCTTGTCGCCCCGGAAGAGGATGCGCGAGTGCTCGAAGGGCGTGCCCGTCGCGGTGGAGATCTGCTGCGTGAGCAGCAGGAGCGGCGCGGTGCGGCCGACGCCCAGGACGCGCGCGTCGGCGGCCGAGGGGGTCGTCGTCTCGAGCGTCTCGACGACGTGGTCCATGCGCAGGCCGTACGCGTCCTCGAGGATCGCGCACAGCTGACGCTCGGCGGGGTCGTGGCGGTCGAGGTCCTCGGCGAGCGCCTGCGGGATGTAGGACGTGTGGAGGCTGATCGGCTCGTCCTCGACGAGGCGCAGGCGGCGCACGGTGTAGGCATGGGCTCCCGACGGCAGCCCGAGCGTGCGCGCGACGTTGCTCGGCGGCGTGCCGAGCTCCATGCCGAGCAGCTGCGTCGAGGTGGCGTACCCCATCTGCTCGAGCTGCTCGCGGATGCCCTTGTACGCGGGGGAGCGCGTGCTGATCTTGCGCGGGGCCACGAACGTGCCCTTGCCCTGGACGCGGAAGATGAGTCCTTCGTTCGCGAGCTGCGCGAGGACCTGGCGCGCCGTCATGCGGCTGATCCCGTAGGTCTGGTTGAGCTCGTTCTCGGACGGGATCTTGTGGTTCACCGCCCACTCGCCGCCCTCGATCTTCTCGCGCAGGATGTTCGCGAGTTGGATGTACAGCGGTGTCGAACCGTCGCGGTCGAGTGTCTGGGGCATCGTGTTCCGTCGGGGTCGAGGTCCGAAAGGTCGCGTCCGTCGTCAGGCGCGCCGTAGACGATCCACGCTAGCGGAACCGGACATGTCATGCCAGGTCCCCCGTATTCACGTCCAGGCTGGACTATACATGTATGTAGCTGTATGGTCGGGCGCAGCGACATGCTCCGAGCCGGCGGTGACGCCCGCGACGAGCGACCTCGACGAGGAGACGGCGTGGGCACCGGTGCCCACGGGTCGCCTCGTCCGGGCCGTTCGTGCCGGCTCGGCCGGACAGCACCCCGTCACGCGACGGACGACACGCCCGAGGAAGGCGATCCTATGCCGAAGACCAAGGCACTCAAGCCGGCCGCCACATGGGTCGAGCTCAGCACCACGACCGCGGACTGGAAGGCCGCCGACCCGCGGCTCCTCGAGACCATGCTCGTCCAGCTCCACCTCGTGCGCGCGTTCGAGGAGGAGGTCCTCGAGCTCGCCGGGCAGAAGCTCATCAACGGTCCGGCCCACTCCTCGATCGGCCAGGAGGGCGGCGCCGTGGGCTCGGTCCTGCCTCTCGTCGCGGCGGACCAGATCAACGGCTCCCACCGCGGCCACCACCAGTTCCTCGCCAAGGCGCTCGGCTACGTCCAGCCGGACGGCTTCGACGCGCGCGCCGAGCTCGGCGACGACGTGCGCACCGTCCTCTACCGGTCCCTGTCCGAGATCGCGGGCCTCGCCGACGGCTACTGCCGCGGCCGCGGCGGGTCGATGCACCTGCAGTGGAAGGAGGCCGGGGCCATGGGCACGAACGCGATCGTGGGCGGCGCCGTCCCCTTCGCGACCGGCTTCGCCTGGGCGGACAAGCACTCCGGCACCGACAACGTCGCCGTCACCTACTTCGGGGACGGTGCGGTGAACATCGGCTCGGTGCTGGAGAGCTTCAACCTCGCCGCCGCCTGGGACCTGCCGGTCTGCTTCTTCATCGAGAACAACCAGTACGCCGTCTCGACGACGGTCGAGGAGGCGACCGGCGACCCGCGCCTGTCCGCGCGCGGGCTCGGCTTCGGCATCAAGAGCTGGCGCGTCGACGGGCAGGACACGCTCGCCGTCTACCTCGCCATGCAGCAGGCCGTCGAGCACATGCGCGCGGGCGGCGGCCCGACGATCGTCGAGGCGGACACGTACCGCTACTTCCACCAGAACGGGCCGTTCCCCGGCAGCGCGTTCGGCTACCGCGCCAAGGAGGAGGAGCAGGCGTGGCGCGACCGTGAGCCGATCCGGACCGTCGAGGCACGCGTCGTGGAGCGCGGGCTCCTCACCCCGGACGAGTGCGCGCAGGTGCGCGCGCGGGCCAAGGCCGCGATGAAGGAGATCTCCGCCTCGCTGCTCGAGCCGGTGCCCGGCGGCAAGCCTGGCCAGCAGCAGATCCGTCCCGCGCTGTGGCCCGACACCGACTTCATCGACGTCGGCATCCGCGGCGACCTGTCCGGGCTCGACGGCGCGGACGTCCGCGACGTCGCGGACTTCGGTTCCGAGGAGCTCGAGCAGCGCAAGTTCGTCGACGTCGTCGCCGACGTGATGCACCGCCGCATGTCGGCGGACGAGCGGGTCGTCGTCATGGGCGAGGACGTCCACAAGCTCAACGGCGGGTCGCGCGGCGCGACCAAGGGGCTCGGGACGGACTTCCCCGACCGCACGCTCGGCACGCCCATCGCCGAGGCCGCGTTCAGCGGCCTGGGGGGCGGCCTCGCGCTCGACGGGCGCTACTACCCGGTCGTCGAGCTCATGTACGCCGACTTCATCTGGGTCGCCGCCGACCAGCTCTTCAACCAGATCGGCAAGGCACGGCACATGTTCGGCGGCGACCACGACATGCCGCTGCTGCTGCGCATCAAGATCGGCACGGGCACCGGCTACGGCTCGCAGCACTCGATGGACCCCGCGGGCATCCTCGCGACCTCCGTCGGGTGGCGCATCGTCGCCCCGTCCACCCCGCTCGACTACGTCGGGCTGGTCAACGCGGCGATGCGGCTCAAGGACCCCGTCGCGGTGCTCGAGCACGACGCCGACCTGTACAAGGCCGTCATGGACGCGCCGAAGGACCTCGACTTCTGCCTGCCCGTCGGCAAGGCCGCGATCCGCCGGTCCGGCAGCGCCGCGACCGTCGTCTCCTACCTGTCGATGGTCCAGCGCTGCGTCGACGCCGCGGACGAGGCGGGCGTCGACGCGGAGGTCGTGGACCTGCGCTGGCTCGACCGCGCGAGCGTCGACTGGGACACGCTCGGCGAGTCGATCCGCAAGACCAACAAGGTGCTCGTCGTCGAGCAGGGCTCGGCCGGCACGTCGTACGGCGGGTGGCTCGCGGACGAGATCCAGCGGAGGTACTTCGACTGGCTCGACGCCCCGGTGACCCGCGTGCACGGCTCCGAGTCGTCGCCCAGCATCTCCAAGGTGCTGGAGCAGGCGGCGCTCGCGAGCACCGCCGACGTCGCCGCTGCGCTGCGCGCGCTCTGACCCGACCTGGAGGACGAGAGATGGCAACCTACCTGAGACTGCCCGGCGTGTCCGCCGACTCCGACGAGGCGGCGCTCGAGGGCTGGTCCGTGGAGGCCGGGCAGAAGATCGCCGCGGGCGACGTCGTGGCGACCGTCGAGACCGAGAAGGCGGTCGTCGACATCGAGTGCGACCAGGACGGCGTCGTGCACGCCCTCGTCGTCGAGGCGGGGACGCTCGTCCCCGTGGGCGACCCCATCGCGGTGCTCCTCGCGCCGGACGAGGACCCGGCCGCCGGCGACGCGCTCCTCGCGGAGCTCGGCCTCGGCCCGGCGTCCGACGCGGCGGAGCCCGCGCCGGAGCCGGCGCCGCCCGCTGTCCCGGCTGCGCAGGAGCCTGCTCCGGTCGCACCCGCCCCGACGGAGCCCGCGCCGGCGGCGCCCGCGGCCGACGCCCCGGCCGCACCGGCCGCACCGGCCGGGCCGGGCGCGAACGGCGGGCGGATCTTCGCGAGCCCGCTCGCGCGCCGGATGGCTCGCGACGCGGGGCTCGGGCTCGACCAGCTCGACGGCACCGGCCCCGGCGGTCGCATCGTGCGCGACGACGTCCTGCGCGCGATCGCCGCCGCGCAGTCGCCGGCGGCGGCGACCGCGGCCCCGGCAGAGGCGCCCGAGGCGCCGCGACCTGCGACGACGTGCGCGACCCGGGTCGCGAGCGCCCCCGCCGAGCCGCCCGTGGCGGCGACCGCGGCGACGGGCGCACCCGCCGTGCGGACGTCGGCGTACGGGCCGTACGAGGAGGTCCCGCACTCGAAGCTGCGTCGTCTCGTGGCCTCGCGGCTGCAGGCGAGCAAGCAGGAGGCGCCGCACTTCTACCTGCGCGCGCGGGTCCGGGTCGACGAGTTGCTCGCGCTGCGCGCGACCGTCAACGCCTCGTCGCCCGTGCGCGTCTCGGTCAACGACTTCTTCGTCCGGGCGGCGGCGCGCGCCCTCGTCGACGTGCCCGAGATGAACGTCGTGTGGACGCCCGACGCCGTGCTGCGCTTCGAGCGCGCCGACGTCTCGGTGGCGGTGGCCTCCGAGCGCGGGCTCGTGACGCCGGTGGTGCGCGGGGCGGACTCGCTCTCGCTCGGTGCGCTCTCGACGGCCGTCAAGGACCTCGTCGCGCGCGCCGGTGAGGGCCGTCTGCAGCAGGACGAGCTCGAGGGCGGTGCGCTGACCGTGACGAACCTCGGCATGTACGGCGTCCGGGAGTTCGACGCGATCATCAACCCTCCGCAGGTGGGCATCCTCGCGGTGGGGGCGGCGGTCGCGGAGCCGGTCGTCGTGGACGGCGAGGTCCAGGTCGCGACGGTCGCGCACCTGACGCTGTCGGTCGACCACCGCCCGGTCGACGGCGTGGTGGCGGCCCGCTTCCTCGCCCGTCTCACGGAGATCGTGGAGAACCCGTTGCAGGCGCTCGTCTGACGGCGACCGTGCCGCGACGGCCCGCACCCCGACCGGGGTGCGGGCCGTCGTCGTCTCCCGCGGCGTCGCACGACGCGCGCCGGGGGCCGCGCACCCGGTCGCCGCGGGACGACGAAGGGCCGCACCCGCCGGGTGCGGCCCTTCGCCGTGGAGGAGGGGACTCTCAGAGGCCGCCGCCGTGGCGTGCGGCGAGCGCCAGCACCTCGTCGAGCAGGGCGTCGTCCCACAGGCCGGCGAGCAGGAGCAGGTCGGGGAGCGTGAAGCGGTCCCGCATCAGGGGCAGCGAGCGCAGGACCCAGCGCACCTCGTCCTCGCCCACGGTGGGCGTGAGCTCGGAGAACCGCGTCGGCGCGCCCCAGGCCCGCAGCACGTCCGCCGGGACGGCCGGGTCGGCCGTGAGCCCGCGCAGGGTCGCGCGGTGCTCGTCCCAGGCGTCGACGGCGGCCCGCGCCGCGTCCTGCCGCTCGGCCCAGAGCGCGAGCTTGCGCTCCACGGCGGTCCAGCACTCGGCGCCCACGCGTCCGCTCGGGTCGACGACGGCCCACGTGGCCGCGACGCGCCCGCGCAGGTCGGTCGGCGGGGAGAGCACCGCGGTCTCCAGCGCGGCGCGGTCGAGCCGGTCGAGCGCCAGCTGCCACAGGCTCGCCGCGACGACCGTCGCGACGCCGACCTGGGCGCCGTGGAGATCGTGCGGCTCGTCGCGCGCCATGGCCGCCATGTCGAGGAGGTGGCTCATGAGGTGCTCGGAGCCCGAGAGGGGCGCGGTCGTGCCGCAGATCCCGATCGACAGGCCACCCACGGTGAGCGCGTCGACGAGCGCGGAGAGCGCCTCGGCGGACCCGGCCGGGTGGGCGCGCAGCCGGGCGACCGCCTCCTGCACGGGCCGGAACACCTCGGGGTCGTACCCGGCGTCCATGCCGAACGCGCCGGCCAGGTACCAGTCGGCGGGCGCGGTCCAGGTCGCGGCCGCGTCGCCGACGCCGGAGCGCGTGAGGTGCGGGGGCGCGGCGGCGAGCACGTCGTGGTCGACGAGCAGCGCGGCGGGCCAGGCCGTCGGGGCGGTCCGCTTGGCGCCGTTGCGCACGAGCACGGACAGCGCGTCGGAGTAGCCGTTGACGGACGCCGCGCACTGGACGACCACGAGGCGCGCCCCGGTCGCGGCGACGACCGCCTTCGCGAGGTCGGTGACCGTGCCGCCGCCCGTCGCGACGACGACGTCGTAGCCCTGGCAGCCGATCGTCGCGGCGTCGACGGTGTCCTCGTCGAGCACGACGCCGTGCGCCGTGCGGCGGACAAGGGTGTCGTCGACGAACGTCGTCCCGGCCCGCGGGGACGACGCGAGCCGGAGCACGGTCGCGACCACGTCCCTCCCGTCGTGCACGATCCGCGCGCCGTCGTGGAGCACCGTGACGCGGCGCGCGTCGAGCCGGCGCAGGACGTCGGGCAGCGCGTCGAGCGCGCCGGGCGCGGAGACGACGTCCTGCAGGGGGAGCGCGCGGAAGGCGGCCGGCAGCGCGGTGGCCTCGCTCGGCGTCGTCGTCATGCCCGCACCTCCCGCCGGGCCACGTCCCACAGGTGGCCCGCGGGCTGGAGCAGGTCGTCGACGCGCTCGAGCAGGAGCGTCGGTGCCTGCGCCGCGGGCGTGCGCAGCGCGGTCGCACGGTCGGTCTCGCCGGTCAGGACGAGCGCGGACGTCATGCCCGTCGCGTGGGCGAACGCGACGTCCGTGCTGAGGCGGTCGCCCACCATGACGGTCGTCGCGGGGTCCAGCCCGGTCTCGGCCGCGATGATCTCCAGGAACGCCGGGTCGGGCTTGCCGAAGACCGCCTCGCACGCGACGCCGGTCGCGGCGGTGATCGCGGCGACGACCGACGCGCAGTCGGGCTCGCCGCGGCCGCCCGGGAACGGGCAGAACCGGTCGGGGTTCGTCGCGACGAAGCGCGCGCGGCCGTGGACGAACAGCGTGTCGAACGCGACCTGGAGCTTGCGGTAGTCGAACGAGCGGTCGTACGACGCGACGACGAGGTCGATCTTCTCGGGGTCGTCGCTGATCGTGCAGCCCTCGGCGAGGAGCGCGTCGACGAGCGGCTGCTCGGAGATCGGGAAGACCGTGGCGCCGGGGGCGTGCGCGCGCACCCACGCCACGGTCGCGACGAGGCTCGTGTAGACGTCCTCGTGGCCCGTGGGGATGCCGAGTCGCGTGAGCTTGTCGGCGTAGTCCTGCGGGCTGCGCGTGGGGTTGTTGCTCACGAAGAGCACGCGCGCGCCCTGCGCGCGGAGGGTCGAGACGAGCTCCGCGGCGCCGGGCAGGAGGTCGGTGCCGAGGTAGATCGTGCCGTCGAGGTCGAACAGGTAGGTGTCGAAGTGCCGGTGCGCCGCGCGTCCTGGCGCCTCGCGTGTCGTGGAGGTCAGAGGCATGGTGCTCCTCGTCGAGCCGGTCGGGCGGGCAGCACTGCACCGCTCCATACCGCGTAGGGTGTGTACAGACGTGTCTGTACAACCTTCGCCCGAGGGATGCCCCCTGTCAAGCAGCCGGGGTCGTCGCGGGTCCGTCGCGGGTGCGGTGCGGGTCAGCGGCGGTCGGCCGCGAGCAGGTCGAGGTAGCGGGCCCGGACCGCGAGCACGTCACGCAGCTGCGTCTCGATGCCGTCCACGAACTCCTCGCGGTACACGGCGTCGACCTGGACGGAGATGGCGTAGTACAGGCCGGTGAACGTCGCGATCGCGACCGAGACGCGCACGAGCGTCTGCGTGACCACGAGGTCCGCGCCCCCGACACCGCCCCCGCCGGCGAGCGAGAGCGTCCGCCGCCACGTGCCGCCGTCGACGTCCCACAGGGCCATGACCTCGGGCGTGACGGTGAGCGTCCCGAGGGCCATGAAGAACACGCCCATGCCGAGGCTCACCACGAGGACCTGCAGGAGCTGGCTCGTGGCGATCATCGTCGCGAGGTTCGCCGTCTGCCCGCGGCTGAACCGGGCCGCCCGCTCGCGCCCGGGCACGTCCCCCGCCGACCCGGCGAGCGCCGCGCGGGCCTCGGCCGGGGAACGCAGGCCGACGAACAGCACGACGAGCAGCGCGAAGAACGCGCCGAGGGCGACGTCGGCGACGCCGTGCGTGCGGTCGAACACCTGCCAGACCTCGGCGTTGTAGAACAGCACGAGCGAGAACACGAGCAGCAGGGGCAGGAGCCGCACGAGCCGCAGGAGCGCGGCGCCGAGCTCGTCGGTCACGCGCGCGAGCCCCCACCACAGCGACGACAGCACGCCGTACCCGACGACGACGCGCACCACGCCCAGCAGCACGAGGTTCCCGACGGCCGTGAGCAGCGCGTCGCCCCACTGGCCCCCGAAGACGACCGGCAGCAGCGCGGGCACGAGCACGAAGAACGCGAGCTCGGGGACCCCGACGGACTGCGGCAGGGTCGACCACGGGCGCCCGCGCAGCACGTTGAGGCCCGCGTACGCCGCGGCGAGGATCGCGGCGCCGCCGACGAGCGCGAGCGCGTTCGCCCAGGCGGGCCAGCCGGACCGGATCGCGCCGCTCAGCTCGGCGAGCAGCACGACGAGCAGGAACGGCGCCGAGCGCCCGAACACGTCGCGGTCGAGCGAGTGGCCCTCCACGAGGAGCGGGAGCCCGTTGCGGCGGAAGACGCGCTCGCACGCACGGGCGTCGAGGTGGTCGACCGCGGCGGGTGCGCCGGGTGCCGCAGTGGGGGACGCGTCGTCGGGCACGGTCATGGTCGCCGACCCTAGCGGCCGGGCACCCGCGCCCGGCGCAGGCCCGCCGCGCCTCGCCTCAGCCGAGCTCGGCCGCGAGGCTGCGGCCGGCGACGCGGCCGGAGTACAGGCACCCGCCGAGGAACGTGCCCTCCAGCGCGCGGTGCCCGTGCACCCCGCCGCCGCCGAAGCCCGCCGCCTCGCCCGCGGCCCACAGGCCGGGCAGCACGGAGCCGTCGGCGCGCAGCACGCGCGCGGACGTGTCGGTCCACAGCCCGCCGAGCGTCTTGCGCGTGAGCACGGACAGGCGCACGGCGAGCAGCGGGCCGTCCTTCGGCGTCGTGAGCGGGCGCGGGGGCGAGACGCGGATGAGCCGGTCGACGCGGTAGCGGCGCGCCATCGCCGTCGCGACGACCTGCGGATCCTTGCCGAGGCCGGTGCGGACCTGCTCGTCGCGCAGATGGACGATGCGCGCGAGGGCGTCGGCGTCGACGTGGCCGCGCGAGCCCGGGGTCGCGTCCACGAGCGCGTTCATCCCGGCCGCGAGCTCCTCGGGCGTGTCGGCCCACACGAACTCGGGCGACTGTTCCGCGAAGCGTGCCACCGGCCCCACGGCGCCCGGCAGCACGCGCTGCGCGAGCAGCCGGACGTCCTTGCCGGTGAGGTCGGGGTTCTGCTCGGAGCCCGACAGCGCGAACTCGGTCTCCATGATCGCCTTGTTGAGCACGAACCAGGAGTGGTCGTCGCCGCGCTCGGTGACGTGCTGGAGCGCGCCGAGCGCGTCGAACCCGGGGAACAGCGGGGCGGGCAGCCGGTTGCCGTCGGCGTCGAGCCACAGCGAGCTCGGCCCCGGCAGGATGCGGATCCCGTGGTCCGTCCACACCGGCGAGTGGTTCGCGATCCCCTCCGGGTAGTGCCACATGCGGTCCTCGTGCACCAGGGCCGCGCCCGCGTCGGCGGCGACGCCGATCATGAGCCCGTCGGTCGAGTCGGGGACGCCGGACAGCATGCGGGCGGGCAGCCGGCCCGCCGCCTGCGGCCAGCGGGAACGCACGAGCTCGTGGTTCGCGCCGATGCCGCCCGACGTCACGACGACGGCGCTCGCCGCGATCTCGACCTCGCCGACGACCTCGCGCGACGACGGCGCGCCGCGCTCGACGTCCGACGGCGCGAGGACCTCCGCGCGCACGCCCGTCACCGCGCCGTCGGTCACGACGAGCGACGTGACCCGGTGCCGGAACCGCAGGTCGAGCAGGCCCGCGGCCCGGGCGTCGAGCGCGGCGCGGACGAACGGCTCGAGGATGCCCGGCCCGGTGCCCCAGGTGACGTGGAACCGGGGGACGGAGTTGCCGTGGGCGCCGGCCGCGGACCCCTCGGCGCCCGAGCGCACCGGGTACCCGCCGCGCTCGGCCCACTGCACGAGCGGGAACCACCGCACGCCCTTGTCGTGCAGCCAGCCGCGCATCTTCCCGGCCGCGAAGTCGACGAACCCGCGCGCCCAGGCGTACCCGTGGCGGTCGGGGCCCTCGCCGCGGTCCGCGCCGGGCGCGAACCGCGCGGACCCGAGCCAGTCGTCGAACGCGAGCTCGGCGGAGTCCGTGACGCCCATGCGCCGCTGCTCGGGCGAGCCGACGAGGAACAGGCCGCCGAACGACCACCACGCCTGGCCGCCGAGGCTCGCGGCCGGCTCCTGGTCGAGCAGGACGACGCGGCGCCCCGCCGCGGTGAGCTCGGCCGCCGCGACGAGGCCGGCGAGGCCGGCCCCCACGACGACGACCTCGGGGTCCTCGATCCTGGGGGAGCTGACGGGGGAGTCGACCGCGCTGTCACTCATGCGGGAAGAGTAGAGCACGTGTCCAGACCTGGGCGGGCCCGGTGGGCGCGTGCGACCACGCCTCTACCTCGCGCGACCACGCCTCTACCTCGGCGGGGTGGAGACGTAGACGCGCAGGCTCAGGGCCTCGAGCCCGACGACGTCGCCCGCGCGGGCGCTGCCGTCGCCGTTCGCGCGGTCCCGGTCGTCGGGGTGCTCCCAGTCGGAGTCCCACGCGAGGTCCCAGCGCTCGGGGTCGGCGCCGGCCGCCGCGCGCACGCCCGGGAGCGTGACGTCCACGGGGTCGAGGGCGCCGGCGAGGACGACCAGCACGTCGGCGTCGCCGGGCTCGGGCGCGGTCCGCAGCATCTGGAGCGTCCGGACGGCGGGGTCGTGCCACGCCGCGTGGTCCAGGAGCTCGCCGTCGGCGTCGAACCACACGAGGTCGGGCACGCCGACGCCGTCCGCCCCGTGCCGCGTCGCGGCGTCCGTCGTGGCCCCCGTGGCACGGGGCCGTCCGGTGAAGAACGTGTCGGGCCGCAGCGCGGGGTGCGCGCGCCGCAGGGCGAGGAGGTACCGCGCCGTCGCGAGCAGGTCCTCGCGCCACGGCGAGAGGTCCCACGAGACCCAGGACGTCTCGTCGTCCTGCACGTAGGCGTTGTTGTTGCCGCGCTGCGTCCGGCCCATCTCGTCGCCCGCGGTGAGCATGGGGGTGCCCGCGGCGAGGACGAGCGTCGCGAGGAGGTTGCGGATCGACCGGCGGCGCAGGGGCGCGATCTCCACGCCGAGCCCGAGCGCGTCGAGCCCGGCGCCACCGCCCGCCCGTGCGTCCGTGGCCACGACCGGGCCCTCGAGGCCGTGGTTCCACGACCGGTTGTCGTCCGTCCCGTCGCGGTTGTCCTCGCCGTTCGCGAGGTTGTGCTTGTGGTCGTACGCGACCAGGTCGGCGAGCGTGAACCCGTCGTGCGCGGTCACGTAGCTCACCGACGCGACGGGTCCGCGCAGCAGCGGCGGGTCGGAGTGGCCGAACAGGTCGGCCGAGCCCGCGAGCCGGGTCGCGAGGTCGCGCACGCCGTGGCCGGGACGCCCGTGGGACGCCTCGCGCGCGTCGGCGAGCCAGAACTGGCGCGCCGCGTCGCGGAACCGGTCGTTCCACTCGGCGAGCGGCGGCGGGAACTGCCCGGTCCGCCAGCCGCCCGGTCCCACGTCCCACGGCTCCGCGACGAGCTTGAGCCCGCACAGCACCGGGTCCGTCTGGAGGGCGACGAGGAACGGGTGGTCGGGGTCGAACCCGGATGCTCCGCGCCCGAGCGTGACCGCGAGGTCGAACCGGAACCCGTCGACCCCCACGACCTCGGCCCAGTACCGCAGCGAGTCCAGGGCGGCCCGCACCACGGCGGGTCGCCGGAAGTCGAGCGAGTTGCCCGTCCCGGTGACGTCGGCGAGGCGTGCGGGCGAGCCGCCGTCGTGCAGGTAGTACCCGGCGTTGTCCAGCCCGCGCCACGACAGGTGGTAGCCGTCCGCGCCGCCCTCGCACGTGTGGTTGTGCACGACGTCGAGCAGCACCTCGATCCCCGCCTCGTGCAGCAGGTGGACCATGCCGCGCACCTCGTCGAGGACGGCGCCCGGCCCGGCCTCCTGGGCGGCGCGCGTCGCGTACGCGGCGTGGGGCGCGAAGAACCCGAGGGTCGAGTAGCCCCAGTAGTTGGTGCGCCCGCTCGCGAGCAGGTGCGGCTCGGGCACGTTCGCGTGCACCGGGAGCAGCTCGACCGTCGTCACGCCGAGCGACCGCAGGTGCTCGATCGTCGCCGGGTGCGCGACGCCCGCGTACGTGCCGCGCAGGTGCTCGGGCAGGGCCTCGAGCCGCTGCGTGAGGCCGCGCACGTGCGCCTCGTAGACCACGGTGTCGCGCCAGGGGACGCGCGGTCGGGGCGCCAGCGCGCCCGCGGGCTCGGCCACGACCACCGCGTGCGGGACGAACGGCAGCGAGTCGCGCGCGTCGGCCGGGCCGTACGGGTCGTCGCCGACCTGCCCGTGGATCGCGGGGTCGTCGACGAGCTCTCCCACGAGGCCTCGCGCGTACGGGTCGACGAGCAGCTTCGCGGGGTTGTGCCGCAGCCCGGCGGCGGGGTCCCAGGGCCCGTGGACGCGGAACCCGTAGCGCTGCCCGGCGCGGACGCCCGGGACGTGGGCGTGCCAGACGCCGTACGCCGGCCCGGCGAGCGGGACGCGGCGCTCGCGGTAGCGGGCGGGGTCGTGCGCGGGCAGCGCGTCGTCGACGACGTCGACGAGGCACAGCTCGACGGCGGTCGCGTGCGACGCGAGGACGGCGACGTCGACGCCGTCGCCCACCACGCGGACGCCGAGCGGCGGCACGAGGGCGTGCCGGTCGACGCGTCCCGGCGCGGCCGGGAGCGCGGGCTCGCCGGTGGCCGGGGGGAGGGGGCTCGGGTCGGGGGGCACGTGCACCCGTCCATTGTGGCGGGTGTCACCGGCTCCTCCCGCCGCCCGCCGGTAGGCTTCCCCGAGCGGGCCGGGAACCTCTCCGGCCGACCGCCCAGCGCACAGGGAGAGCAGCCGATGCGGATCGTCGTCGCCGTGAAGTACGTCCCGGACATCCACGCCGACCGGGGCTTCGAGGGCGGGCGCGTCGTGCGCCGGGCCGACGAGGGGACGCTCAACGAGCTCGACGAGAACGCGGTCGAGGCCGCGCTGCGCCTCAAGGAGGCGCTGCCCGAGGCCGAGCGCGAGACCAGCGAGGTGATCGTCCTCACGGTGGCCGGGCCGGACGCCGACGGCGCCGTGCGCCGCTCCTACCAGCTCGGCGCGGACCGCGGCGTGCGCGTGAGCGACGACGCGATCGCGGGCTCCGACTACTTCGGCACCGCGCGCGTGCTCGCCGCCGCGGTGCGCCGCCTCGCGGACGAGGCGCCGGTGGACGTCGTCGTGACCGGCATGGCGGCGCTCGACGGGCTCGGCTCGGTCGTCCCGGCGCTCCTGTCGGCGGAGCTCGGGCTGCCGCAGCTCACGCTCGCCGGGAAGCTCGAGGTCGAGGGGGAGCCGGGCGCACGCAGCGCGCGCGTGACGCGCGAGCTCGACGGCGTCGAGGAGGTCCTCGAGGCGCCGCTCCCCGCCGTGGTGTCCGTGACCGACCACGCGAACGACCCGCGCATGCCCAACTTCAAGCTCATCATGGCGGCGCGCACGCGCCCGGTGGAGGCGTGGACCCTCGCCGACCTCGGCGTCGACCCGGCGCTCGTCGGCGACGCCGGCGCGCGCACGCGCGTGACCGACGCGTCGCCCCGCCCACCGCGTCCCGACGCCGAGATCGTCGTCGACAAGGGCGAGGGCGGACGCGCCCTGGCCGAGTTCCTCATCCGCAACGACCTGGTCTGAGAGGCGTCCGCCCATGAGCACCCCCGGGACCCGTACCGTCCTCGTCCTCCTCGACTCCGCCGGCACCGAGCTGCGCTCGCCCGTGCTGGAGCTGATCACCGTCGGCCGCTCGCTCGGGCGCGTCGAGGCCGTCGCGCTGGAGGCGCCGAGCGTCGACGTCCTCGCCCAGCTCGGCGCCCACGGCGTCGCGCTCGTGCGCCAGGCCGAGCCGTCGTCGGGCGGGGAGGTCGTGACCGGTGACGCGCTGCACCTGACGCCCGTCGTGGCCGAGGTCCTCGCCGCCGCGGCGCGCGCGTCCCACGCCGACGCCGTCCTGCTCACGTCGTCCTTCCCGAACAAGGAGGCGGCGGCGCGCCTCGCGTTCCTCACCGAGGCCGGCCTTGTCGTCGACGCGTCCGCGCTGACCGACGGCGGCACGCACCTCGTCGCGGACAAGCGCGTCTTCGCGGGGTCGTGGGACGTGCGCAGCGAGATCCTCACCGACCCCGCGGTGCTCACGCTGCGCGCCAACTCCGTCGTCCCGCAGCCCGCGGACGCGGCCGTCGCGACCGACGTCGAGGCGCTGCGCGTCGAGCTCTCGCCCGCTGCGACCGCGGCGCGCGTCGTGTCCCGCACGGTCGACGAGTCGGCCGGCGCAGGTCGCCCGGCGCTCGGCGAGGCGGCGATCGTCGTCGCCGGGGGTCGTGGCACCAACGGCGACTTCGGCCCCGTCACCGAGCTCGCCGACGCGCTCGGCGCGGCCGTGGGCGCGACGCGCGACGCCGTCTACGAGGGCTGGCACGACCAGTTCGTCGGCCAGACGGGCGTCACCGTCGCCCCGCGCCTGTACATCGGCGCGGGCATCTCCGGCGCCCCTCACCACCGCGGCGGCATGCAGGCCTCGCAGGTGATCGTCGCGGTGAACAACGACCCGGAGTGCCCGCTGTTCGAGATCTCGGACTTCGCGGTCGTGGGCGACCTCGCGGACGTGCTGCCCCAGGCGGCCGAGGTGCTGCGCGAGCACCGCGCGTCGCAGGGGTAGCCGGTCGCCGCCCAGCGGGCGACCAGCCGGTGCCGAGAGTTCACCCGGCGTCCTCCGGGCGGTGGCCCGCTGGTCACCGATCGTTCCTAGCGTCGGGCCGACTCCCCGGTGACGGGGAGGCCCCCCGACCCGTGGAGACGACCGATGACGATCACGCCTGCCCCTGAGCATCGCCCCCTGCTCTCCGTCGCGCCGCACGCGCGCGGCAAGCGCAGCCCCGTCACCTGCCGGCTGAAGTGCGCGGACGCGTGCTCGCACCCGGTCCCCAACGAGAGCGCCAACGAGACGTTCCGCGACGTCGTCGCCGGCGCGATGTCGCGCCGTGCGCTGCTCGGCGGCCTCGCGGTCGGTGCCGCCGCCGTCGTGCTCGGCGCGCAGACCGTCGGCGCCGCGCCCGCCGCCGCCCAGGGGCTGCCCGGCCACGGTGGCGGCCACGGCGGTGGGCGCCCGCAGAAGGGGCTCGCCTTCGGCGCGATCTCGCCCCAGCCCGCGGCGCGCGACGCGTTCGTCGTCCCCGAGGGCTACCGGTGGCGGCCCGTGATCCGCTGGGGCGACCCGATCCTGCGCGGCGCCCAGCCGTTCGACGTCGCTCGCCAGACGCCCGAGGCCCAGGCGGGACAGTTCGGCTACAACAACGACTACCTCGACATCCTGCCGTTCGAGCGCCAGCACGCCCTCGCGGGCGCCCAGGGCAAGGGCAAGGGCCCCGGCCGGGGCACGCGCGGCCTGCTGGTCGCGAACCACGAGTACACCAACCCGGCGATCATGTTCGACGCCTCGTACGACGCCCCGACGCGGCGGGCCATCGAGCGCGCCGCGCACGGCATGTCCGTCGTCGAGGTGAGCCGCCGCCGCACGGGAACCCCGTGGGACTACGTCGCGGACAGCCGGTACAACCGCCGCGTGCACCTGGCGACCGAGTTCCGCCTGACCGGTCCGGCGGCCGGCTCGGACCTCGTCAAGACCGTCGCGGACCCGTCGGGGACGCGCGTGCTGGGCACGCTCAACAACTGCGCGGGCGGCACGACCCCGTGGGGCACCGTGCTGTCGGGCGAGGAGAACTACAACGGCTACTTCCGGACGTCGGGCACGGGCCACGACGCGCGCTACGGCCTGCGCGACGCCGCGACGGGGTACGGCTGGGAGCTCGACGAACCGCGGTTCGACGCCCGCAACCCCGGCTACGAGAACGAGCCGAACCGCTTCGGCTGGATCGTCGAGATCGACCCGTACGCGCCGGACGAGCCGCCGGTGAAGCACACCGCGCTGGGCCGGTTCAAGCACGAGGGCGCCAACGTGATCCTCTCGCGCCGCGGGAACGCGGTCGCGTACATGGGCGACGACGAGCGCTTCGACTACGTCTACAAGTTCGTCTCCTCGCGCACCATGCGTCCCGGCAACAGCGACGGCGCCCGTCGCCACAACAAGACGCTGCTCACCGAGGGCTCGCTGTACGTCGCGAGGTTCCGCGGCGACTCGCCCGCGTCCGAGATCGACGGGTCGGGCGCGGTGCCGTCCGACGGCGCGTTCGACGGCCGGGGCGAGTGGGTCCCGCTCGTCCTGGACGGGCGGAGCCAGGTCCCCGGCATGAGCCTCGAGGAGGTGCTCGTCTACACGCGCGTCGCGGCGGACCAGGTCGGGGCCACGAAGATGGATCGCCCCGAGGACGTCGAGCCCAACCCGGTCACGGGCCGCGTCTACGTCGCGTGCACCAACAACACCTCGCGCGGGCCCGCGGCGGTCGAGGCCGCGACCGAGCCGAACCCCCGCAACACCAACCGCGACGGCCACGTCGTGGAGATCGTCGAGGACGGCGACGACGCCGCCGCCCTGACGTTCCGGTGGAACCTGCTGCTCGTCGCGGGCGACCCGGCGACGAACGCCTCGACCTACTTCTCGGGCTACCCGAAGGAGAAGGTCTCCCCGATCTCCTGCCCGGACAACCTCGCGTTCGACGCCGAGGGCAACCTGTGGATCTCCACCGACGGGCAGCCCAGCACGATCCAGAAGTGCGACGGCCTGTTCAAGGTCACGCTCGACGGCCGCGAGCGCGGTCGCGTCGAGCAGTTCCTCTCGGTGCCGCGCGGCGCCGAGACGTGCGGGCCGCTCGTCGACTCGGCGGACCGCATGGTCTACGTGGCGGTCCAGCACCCGGGCGAGGACGGGTCGTTCGACGCGCAGGCGTCGTACTTCCCCGACTACCTGACGCCGGGCACCCCGGTCCCGACGGGCGCGTTCGCCGGCCCGCGGCCCTCCGTCGTCCAGGTGTGGCGCGACTGACGCGCCTCCCGCACGGCCGAGGGGTCCGGCGTCGCGGCGGCGCCGGACCCCTCGTCGTCCGCCGCACCTCCGGGAGACCCGTCCCGTCCGGGAGCCTCAGAGGCCCAGGTGCTCCAGCCACGCGAGGGCGGCGACGCCCTGGGCGCGCTGGAACGCGCGCAGGCGGGGGATCGTCGGGACGGCGGGCTTGCGCGCGGAGTGCAGGAAGTACCCGGCGATCCCGGCGACGACCGACCGCAGGTCGGCGGGGTGCACGTCGCCCCCGAGCGGGTGCGCCGCGAAGGTCGACGCCGCCCACGCGCCGCCGCGCGCGCGGCGCGCCGGGTCGGCGCTCACCGTGACCGGTTCGCAGACGTCCACCACGCCCTGCATCACGACGCTCGGCAGGAACATCGCGAGGTCGAGCCACGCCGCGCCGCGCGACGCGTGCGGCCAGTCGACGACGTAGACCCTCTCCGGCGTGAGGAGGACGTTGTCGGCGCGCAGGTCGCCGTGCACGAACGACTCGCCCTCGCACGCCACGAGCGCCCCGCGCTCGGCCTCCGCGAGCGCGTCGAGGTGCGCGGCCGCCCACGGCGCGACGGCGGCCAGTCGCGGGTCGGGGTCGTCGCGCAGCGCACGCCACCCGGTCGCCATGTCGGCGAAGTCGGGCCCGGTCGGCGGCAGCCGCATCGCGCGGGCCCCCGGGACCGACGCGAGGCGGACGAGGGTGGCCAGGACCCGGTCGAGCTCGTCGGGGTCCCAGGGCGTGGCGGGCACGTGCCCGTCGACGACGGCGAACGCCAGCGCGATCCAGTCGCCGTCACCGTGGCCCCACGCGAAGCGCGGGGCGGGGACCTCGCGCGGCAGCCGTGTCGCGACCTTCGCCTCGGCGCGGTGGAGGTTGGCCGCCACGGGCTCGTCCGCGGTCCGCGCCGCCTTGACGAAGAGGCGGGAGCCGTCGTCGAACGTGAGGACGGACGCGAGCCCGGGGCTGAACCCGGCCGAGACGGAGCGCTCCTGCACGACCCGGCCGCCGGCGACCGCCTCGAGCTCGTCGCGCAGCCCGAGCGGCAGGTCTCTCCAGAGCAGGCGGCCACCGCCCGAGGCGACCGGGACGTCTCCGGCGGCCTCGACGGCGGGCGGTGCGGCGTCGTCGGGCATCGAGATGCCACTTCCCCTGTCGGTGGCTGGACGGTCTCGTCGTCGGCGCGCTCCCGTCCCGCGGCGACGTGTGGCGCGCGACGGCGGTCCTGCGACCGGGACGAGCGCCCGGCGACGGCCGGGCGCAGACCTCTGACAACCTAGCGCTTCTCGCCGCGATGTCCAGCGCCGCTCACTCCTCGGACCGGACGTGCCCGGGTGCTCCGTAGACTGGGTGATCGTGACCCACCCTTCCGGCCCCGTCCCCGCGCCGGCGGCCTACCTCGACCACGCCGCCACGACGCCGCTGTCCGTGGCGGCGCGCGAGGCCCTCGTCGACGAGCTGTCGCGCACCGGCAACCCGTCGTCGCTGCACGCCGCGGGGCGCGCCGCCCGCCGCACGGTCGAGGAGGCGCGCGAGTCGATCGCCGCGGCGCTCGGCGCGCGCCCGAGCGAGGTCGTGTTCACCGCGGGGGGCACCGAGGCGGACAACCTCGCGATCAAGGGCCTGTTCTGGGGCCGCCGCACGACCGACCCGCGCCGTCGGCGGATCGTCGTCTCGGCGGTCGAGCACCACGCGGTGCTCGACCCCGCGTTCTGGATGGCCGAGCACGCGGGCGCCGAGATCGTCCTGCTGCCCGTCGACGGCGCGGGCCGCGTGGACCTCGCCGCGCTGCGTGCCGAGGTCGCCGAGCACGCCGAGGAGATCGCGCTGATCTCCGTCATGTGGGCCAACAACGAGGTCGGGACGCTGCAGCCCGTCCAGGAGGTCGTCCAGCTCGCGCGTCCGCACGGCATCCCGGTGCACTCCGACGCGGTCCAGGCCGTCGGTCAGGTCCCGGTCGACTTCGCGGCGAGCGGTCTGGACGCGATGACCGTGTCCGGCCACAAGCTCGGCGGGCCCGTCGGCGTCGGCGCGCTCGTCACGCGGCGCGACGCGCCCCTCACCCCGGTCCTGCACGGCGGAGGCCAGGAGCGCGGCGTGCGCTCCGGCACGCTCGACGCGCCCGCGATCCGCGCGTTCGGCGTCGCCGTCGCCGAGGCCGTCGCGCACCGCGACGAGCGCGCGGCGCACCTCGCGGCGCTGCGCGACGCGCTCGTGGCGGGGGTCCGCGGGCGGGTCCCGGACGCCGTCCTCAGCGGCCCCGAGCCGGGGGCCGGCGGACGCGACGCCGCCCGCCTGCCGGGCAACGCGCACTTCACGTTCCCCGGGGCCGAGGGCGACTCGCTCCTCTACCTGCTCGACTCCGCGGGCGTGCAGGCGTCGACCGGCTCGGCCTGCCAGGCCGGCGTGCCGCAGCCGTCGCACGTGCTCCTCGCGATGGGCGTGCCGGAGCAGGACGCGCGCGGCGCGCTGCGGTTCTCGCTCGGCGTCACGTCCACGCCCGACGACGTCGCGCGCCTCCTCGACGCGCTGCCCGCCGCCGTCGAGCGAGCGCGGGCGGCGGGTCTCGCGTCCGGCCCGACGCGTGCCGCTGCTCCGACCCGCACCGCGGTCCCGACCCGCGCGGGCGGTGCCGCGTGAGGGTCCTCGCCGCCATGTCGGGCGGCGTCGACTCGGCCGTCGCCGCGGCGCTCGCGGTCGAGGCGGGGCACGAGGTCGTGGGCGTCCACATGGCGCTGTCGCGCAACCGCGACCAGTTCCGCACCGGGTCGCGCGGGTGCTGCTCGATCGAGGACGCGGGGGACGCGCGGCGCGCAGCCGACGTGCTCGGCATCCCGTACTACGTGTGGGACCTCTCGGAGCGGTTCGAGGACACGGTCGTCGCCGACTTCCTCGCCGAGTACGAGGCCGGGCGCACGCCCAACCCGTGCGTGCGGTGCAACGAGCACATCAAGTTCGAGGCGCTGCTCGACAAGGCGACGGCGCTCGGCTTCGACGCCGTCGCGACGGGCCACTACGCGCGCGTCGTGACGCGCGACGTGCCCGACGCGTCCGCCTCGGGCGGGGTGCGCAGCGTGCGGGAGCTGCACCGCTCCCCGAACGAGGCGAAGGACCAGTCCTACGTGCTCGCCGTCATGGGGCCGGAGCGCCTCGCGCGCGCGATGTTCCCGCTCGGGGACTTCGCGTCGAAGGACGAGGTGCGCGCCGAGGCGGCGCGGCGCGGGCTGTCGGTGTCCGCGAAGCCCGACTCGTACGACATCTGCTTCGTCGCCGACGGCGACACGCAGGGCTTCCTCCGCGACCGCCTGGGCGCGCGCCCGGGCGAGATCGTCGACGCGGAGGGGACGGTGCTCGGCGAGCACGACGGCGCCTACGCGTACACCGTCGGCCAGCGCAAGGGCCTCGGCATCGACCGCCCCGCGCCGGACGGTCGCCCGCGGTACGTGCTCGACGTGCAGCCCGCGAGCAACCGTGTGGTCGTCGGCCCGGCCGAGCTGCTGAGCGTCGACCGCATCGAGGCCGGCGCGGCGGTCTGGTTCGACGGCGCGCGCCCGGCGCCGGGGGAGCGCGCCGACGTCGAGGTGCAGGTCCGCGCGCACGGTGCGCCGGTCGCGGCCCGGGTCCGGGCCGCCGGCGACGCGATGGAGGTCGAGCTCACGGGCACGACGCTCCGCGGGGTCGCGGCCGGGCAGTCGCTCGTCGTCTACGACGGGCCGCGCGTGCTCGGCCAGGCCACGGTGGACCGTGCCTACCGCGCGGCGGCACGGTCGGCAGACCGGTCGGCCGGTCAGCCGACGCCGACGGGCGCGGGGTGAGCGAGCGCGCGCACGAGAGCCGACTCGTCGCGCACGCACCAGTGCTCGACCTCCTGGCCCTCGGCGAAGCGCAGCACATGCATCTCGCGCACCCGGAAGCGCCGCCCCGTCGGCGCGACGCCGCGGAAGAACCCGGTGTGACGCGCGCTGAGCTCGACGTGCAGCGCGACGAGGTCGCCCTCCGCGACGGCGTGCAGGACCTCGACGCGCTGGTCCTCGAACGCCTCGTCGTACCAGTGCATCATCGCGAGGAGGGCGTCGACGCCGCCCTCGCAGCCCGGCGAGGTGTCGTGGTTGCGGAACCCGGGCCCGAGCAGCGTCGCGAGCGCGTCGCCGTGGTTGCCGGGGATCGCCCGCGTGTGCACGGCGACCGCCGTGGCCTTGTTCTCGTGCGTGCCCATGTCGGAGCCCTTCCGCACACCCTCGTGCTCGGTGGCCGCGCGGCCCCCGGACCCCGGCGGGGTCGCGGCACGGCTCGGTTTCCCAGTGTGCTCCTGGAGAGAGGTGGACGGCACGTGGTTCGTGACGAGAGGCCGGGCGACGCCCGGGGCGAGCGCTCGCACGGGGGTGCGGCATGACCGCGGTGAGCGGGCTCGGCCCGTGGCCCGGCGGCGAGGGAGCGGACGTGCTGGAGGCGCAGCTCACGGTGCTCGGCGACCTCGCCGAGGTCCCGACGGGCGTGCGCGGGGTGCCGTTCCTCGTCCAGCTCCCGGGGCGCGGACCCGGCGCGGACGCGACCGGGCGCACCGCCGCGCTGCTGCCGGAGCTGCCCGTCGAGCTGGGTCCGCACGGCTGGAAGCTCGCCGACCACGGCGGCGCGGACCGGCGGCGGGCCGAGGCGTTCCTGCGCGAGGACCTGGAGGCGCTCGCCATCGCGGGGGCGGGGTACTCGGGCAGGCTCGCCGTGACCGTCACCGGGCCGTGGACGCTCGCCGCGGACGTCTACCTCGCCCGGGGCGACCGCGTGCTGTCCGACCGGGGCGCCGTGCGCGAGGTCGTCGAGGCGCTCGCGGTGGCCGTGGGCGACCACGTCGCGCAGGTGCGCCGGCAGGTCCCCGGGGCGGACGTCGTCGTGCAGGTCGACGAGCCGCTGCTCGCCCAGGTCGGGGCGGGCGTGCTCCCGTCGTTCTCGGGCTACTCGCGCCTGCGCGCGGTGCCCGGCCCGGACATCGTGGACGGGCTGCGGCCCGTGCTCGACGCCGCACGCGCCGCGTCGGCGTCGACGGTCGTCCACGTGGGAGGCGCCTGGGTGGGCGTGGCGCCCGTCGTGCTCGCAGGCGCCGACGCCGTCGGTCTCGCGCTCGGGCCGTGGGACGAGAAGACGTGGGAGACCGTCGCGCGCGCGGTCGAGCGGGGCGTCGGCCTGTGGGCCGCGCTCCCGCCCGCACAGGTGTCGCAGTGCGCCGGCCCCGCGCTGGGCGAGCTCGCCGACCTGGTGAGCGTGCCGTGGCGCCGGATCGGGCTCCCGCTGCCCGCGCTCGACGACGTCACGCTCCTGGGCGCCCCCCGGGGTGCCGGGGGAGGGCCCGGTCGCGGCGTCGCGGGCACCCCCGACGAGCACCGCGCCCTGCTCGCGAACCTGGGCCGCGTCGCCGACGTGCTGGCGGAGCGCGCCCACGCCTGAGCGCCGCCTGGGCGTCGGCTCGGCGGCTTCCCGCACACCGCCCGTCGTGCGTACGCTTGACCCCGCGCGGCGGTCACGACGGCGACGTGCGGACGGCCGTGCCCCGGCTCTCCGGACGGCACGGACGTGTCCTCCGCGCCGACCCGTCCCCCCACCGCGAAGGACCCCCATGCCCGTCCTGCGAGCCGTGCTGTTCGACCTCGACGGCGTGCTCACGCCGACCGCCGAGCTCCACATGCGCGCCTGGGAACGGCTGTTCGCGCCGTACTGCGCCGCGCACGGCCTCGCCCCGTACACCGCCGCGGACTACTTCGCGTCGATCGACGGCAAGCCCCGGTACGACGGCGTCGCGACGTTCCTCGCGTCGCGCGGCGTCGAGCTGCCGCGCGGCGAGGTCACGGACGCGCCCGGCGAGGGCACGGTGAGCGCGCTGGGCAACCGCAAGGACGAGATCGTCAACCGCATGTTCGCGGACGAGGGCATCACGCCCTACCCGGGCTCCGTGCGCTTCCTCGACGCCGTGACCGGGGCGGGCGCCGCCGTCGCGGTCGTGTCGTCGTCGCGGAACACGCCCGCGGTCCTCGCCGCCGCGGGGCTGGCGGACCGGTTCGACGTCGTCGTCGACGGGAACGTCGCCGCGCGCGAGCACATCGCGGGCAAGCCCGCTCCGGACACCTACCTGCGCGCGGCCGAGCTGCTCGGCGTCCCGGCCGCGGAGGCGGTCGTCGTGGAGGACGCGCTCTCGGGCGTCCAGGCCGGTGCCGCCGGGGACTTCGGGCTCGTGCTCGGCGTCGACCGCGGCGTGGGCACCGACGCGCTGCGCGCGCACGGGGCCGACGTCGTCGTGAGCGACCTGGGCGAGCTGGACGCGACGGTCCTCGACCGCCCGCGCGCCGCCGTGGCCGCGCAGGCCGACGCCGCACCGGCCGGCGAGGAGGCGGGCGCGTGATCCGCAAGACCGCCGACGAGCAGAGCACCGTCGACCGCCTGCGCTTCCCGGCCGAGCCGTGGCGGCTCGTCGAGTCGCAGTTCTCGGCCGAGGACCTCGGCGTGACCGAGACCCTCTTCGCCGTCGCGAACGGCTACCTCGGCATGCGCGGCAACGTCGAGGAGGGGCGGGAGTCCCACTCGCACGGCACGTTCGTCAACGGCTTCCACGAGACCTGGTCGATCCGGCACGCCGAGGAGGCGTACGGGTTCGCGCGCGTCGGGCAGACCATCGTCAACGTCCCCGACGCGAAGGTCATCCGGCTCTACGTGGACGACGAGCCGCTCCTGCTGCCCGTCGCCGACCTGGTCGACTACGAGCGGTCGCTCGACCTGCGCGACGGCGTCCTGCGCCGCGAGCTGCTGTGGCGGACGCCGTCGGGCAAGCGCGTGCAGGTCCGCTCGGAGCGCATGGTGTCGTTCGTCGAGCGGCACCTGGCGATCATGACGTTCGAGGTCACGCTGCTCGACGCCGCGGCGCCCGTCGCGATCTCGTCGCAGATCCTCAACCGCCAGGACGGGCAGGACGAGTACCACGTGCGCTCCGCCTCGCTCGGCGAGGGGTTCGACCCGCGCAAGACCGACCAGTTCTCCGGTCGGGTGCTCCAGCCGCAGTCCCAGTGGGGCGACGACGAGCGGCTCGTCCTCTCCTACCGCGCCACGAACTCGGGCATGACGCTCGCCGTCGCGGCGGACGACCTGCTCGAGACCGAGAACGAGTGGGACGTCCGCACGCAGGTCGACGAGGACCTCGCCAAGCACGTGTTCCGCGTCCACGCCGAGCCCGGCCGCCCCATCCGGCTCACCAAGCTCGTCGCGTACCACACGTCGCGCGGCGTGCCGTCGCGCGAGCTCGTCGACCGCTGCCGCCGCACGCTCGACCGCGCGCGGGAGACCGGCGTCGACGGCCAGCTCTCGCTCCAGCGCGAATGGCTCGACGACTTCTGGGCACGCTCCGACGTCGAGGTCCCCGGCCAGCCCGGCATCCAGCAGGCCGTGCGCTGGAACCTGTTCCAGCTCGCCCAGGCCACGGCGCGGGCCGAGGGCAACGGCGTCCCCGCCAAGGGCCTCACGGGCTCCGGGTACAGCGGGCACTACTTCTGGGACACCGAGATCTACGTCCTGCCGTTCCTCACGTACACGAGCCCCCGGTACGCGCGCAACGCGCTGCGGTTCCGCTACCAGATGCTCGACGCCGCCCGCCGTCGTGCCGGCGAGCTGTCGCAGAAGGGCGCTCTCTTCCCCTGGCGCACCATCAACGGCGAGGAGGCGTCCGCCTACTACGCCGCCGGTACCGCGCAGTACCACATCGACGCCGACGTCAGCTATGCCCTCGTGCAGTACGTGCGCGCCACGGGGGACGTCGACTTCCTGCGCCGCGAGGGCGTCGACATCCTCGTCGAGACCGCCCGCATGTGGGAGGACCTGGGCTTCTGGCGCGCCAACGGCGACGACAACTTCCACATCCACGGCGTGACCGGCCCCGACGAGTACACGACCGTCGTCAACGACAACCTCTTCACCAACGTCATGGCACGGTTCAACCTGCGCGCGGCCGCGATCGTCGTCGAGCGCATGAAGGCCGAGCACCCCGAGGACTACGCGCTCCTCGTGGACCGGCTCGGGCTCGGCGCCTACGAGGCGGCGGAGTGGGTCCGCGCGGCGGACCACATGTCGATCCCGTACGCCGAGAGCATCGGGATCCACCCGCAGGACTCGCACTTCCTCGAGCGCGAGATCTGGGACCTCGCGCACACGCCCGCGGACAAGCGACCGCTGCTGCTGCACTACCACCCGCTCGTCATCTACCGCTACCAGGTGCTCAAGCAGGCCGACGTCGTGCTCGCCCTGTTCCTGCAGGGCCAGCACTTCACGGCGGAGGAGAAGCTCGCCGACTTCGAGTACTACGACCCGTTGACCACGGGCGACTCGACGCTGTCCGGCGTCGTGCAGTCGATCGTCGCGGCCGAGGTCGGGTACCACGAGCTCGCGCTCGAGTACTTCGTGTCGTCGCTGTTCGTCGACCTCGCGAACCTCCACGCCAACGCGGCCGACGGCGTGCACGTCGCCTCCGCGGGCGGCACCTGGTCCGCGCTCGCGTGCGGGTTCGGCGGCATGCGCGACTCCGACGGCGACCTGACCTTCGACCCGCGGCTGCCGCAGGAGTGGGAGTCCCTGACGTTCCGCGTCCAGTGGCACGGCTCGCGCCTGCGCGTCACCGTGCTCCCCGACGCGATCGAGCTCGACGCCGAGACCGGCGACGGCGCCCAGGTCAGCGTGCGCGGCGAGCGCGTCAAGGTCGTCCCGGGCGAGGTCACGCGCGTCGCGCTCGACGGCCAGGGCCCGGTACGTCCCGGCCGCCCGAGCCTGCGCGCGCTCTCGGGCAACCGCCGCGACGACGGCACCCTCATCACCGCGACGGTTCCGCACTCCTGAGCACTCGCGTCTCGCCGAGGTAGAGCCGTGGTTCTTGTGTTCGACGGCGTGTGGTCGGGTGGGGTGGTCGGGGTGGGTGGTGGTGCCGCGCCTACCATCCGCCGCTCGTTCCTCGCGGCTCCCGCCAGGCCCGCCACGACGCGGCACCACCACCCACCCCGCCCTGCTCCGTCTTGCCCTGGTCGTCGCACACCCGGGCGACCGCCCGCGGTGTCGGTCTCGCCCCGGGACCACGCTCGCCGCGGACCCGGTCTGCGGGCTGCGAGCGAGCGCACGCCGCGGCCCGATCACGCCGGCACCGGACCTGGCAACGCGCCGGGTACGCTCGCGGGAAACTGCCCGGAACCTCCTCGTGTCGTCCCAGGTCGCGATGCGCCGACGGCGGTAGGTTGCCGACGAGAGTGGGTCGGGCGCGGGGGGAAGAGATGGGTCGTCGGTACGTGCGCGCGTGGACCGTTGCAGTCGCGGTCGTCGTGGGGGCGGTGCTGTCGGCGTGCGACGGCGGTGGGGACCTGGAGGTCGCCAACGACAGCCGGGGTGACGTGGTCGTCCGTACGGGGGACGAGGAGGCCGAGGTGACCGCCGACGGCGGCGTCGTGCTCCTCGACTACGGCTGCACGCCGGGTGACGTGACGGTCGTGCGGGCGTCGGGCGCCGAGGAGGTCGTCGACGGGCCGGTGTGCCCGGACGAGAAGATCGTGGTCCGCGACGACGAGGTGGTGCTGGTCCCCGTCGCCGCGGACGACTCCTGACGAGGCGTCAGCCGAGACGCTCGGCGAGGAAGCGGTAGTGGACCGCGGCCATGTGGGCGGCCTGGGCGTTGTTGGCGGCGCCGCCGTGGCCGCCCTCGATGTTCTCGTAGTAGGTGACGTCCTTGCCCTCGCCGAGCATCTTCGCGGCGAGCTTGCGCGCGTGGCCCGGGTGGACGCGGTCGTCCTTGGTCGACGTCGTGAACAGCACGGGCGGGTACTCGCGCTCGGCGTCGAACAGGTGGTACGGCGAGAACGTGCGGATGAACTCCCACTGCTCGGGGTCGTCCGGGTCGCCGTACTCCGCCGCCCACGACGCCCCGGCGAGCAGCTTCGTGTACCGGCGCATGTCGAGCAGCGGGACGCCGACGATCACGGCGCCGAAGAGCTCGGGGTACTGCGTGAGCATGTTGCCCGCGAGCAGGCCGCCGTTGGAGCGGCCCTCCATGCCGAGGTGCTCGTGCGTCGTGATCCCGCGGGCCACGAGGTCGCGCGCGACGGCGGCGAAGTCCTCGTAGGCGCGGTGGCGGTTCGCCTTGAGCGCGGCCTGGTGCCAGGCGGGCCCGTACTCGCCGCCGCCGCGGATGTTCGCGACGACGTAGACGCCGCCCCGCGCGAGCCAGGCGCGGCCGAGCGCGCCCGAGTACGCGGGCGTGAGCGAGATCTCGAAGCCGCCGTACCCGTACAGCAGCGTCGGCGCGGCTCCCGTGCCGCCGTCGCCCGCGCCCGCGACGAGGTCCGCGCGGCCGACGACGAAGTACGGCACGCGCGTGCCGTCGTCGGACGTGGCGAAGTGCTGGGCGACGGTCATGCCGTCGGCGTCGAAGAACGCGGGGTTGGACTTGACGACCTCCGGTGCACCCGCGTCGCCCGGCCGCTCGCCGAGCGACAGGAGCGAGAGCGTCGTGGGCGTGAGGTAGTCGGTCGTGACGAGCCACAGGTCGTCGGAGTCGACGGGGTCGACGGCTCCGACGGCGACCGTGCCGAGCTCCGGCAGGCCGGGGATCTCCGACCGCACCCACGGCGCGTCCGCGGCCTCCTGCCCGACGGCGCCCCCGGGGCCGGCGGCGTCCGGCGGCGTCAGCACGTGCAGGCGGTTCTTCACGTCGTCGAGCACGTTGACGACGAGGTGGTGGCGCGTCCACGTGGCGCCGGCGAGCGACGTCGTCGCCGTGGGCTCGAAGAGCACGGTGAAGCCGCGGTCGCCCGCGAGGAAGTCGTCGAACCGCGCGACGAGGAGCGAGCCCGCGCGGTGCGTCGCGCCTCCGACGGCCCAGTCGTCGCGGAGCTCCACGAGCATCCACTCGCGCCGGACGCCGACCTCGGCGGAGTCGGGCACGTCGATCTTCGTCAGGCGCTGCTCGGGCGTGCCGGTGCGCTCGGCGAGGTAGAGCTCGTCGGCGTAGAACGCCTTGGAGCGGTGCACGAAGTCGCGCTCGAACCCGGGCGTGTGCGACCGCCAGGCGGAGATGTACATGTCCTCGTCGGTGCCCTCGTAGACCGTCACGGCCTCGTCGAGCGGGGTGCCGCGCGTCCAGCGCTTGACCACGCGCGGGTACCCCGACGGCGTGAGCGTGCCCTCGCCGAAGTCGGTGAAGACGTACACGGTGTCGGCGTCGATCCAGCCGAGCGAGCCCTTGGCCTCGGCGCGGTGGAAGCCGCCGTCCTCGGGCGCGACGAACCGCTTCTCGACGAGGTCGAACTCGCGCGTGACGTCGGCGTCGGAGCCGCCGGGGGAGAGCTCGACGAGCGCGTGCCGCCACGGCTCGCCTGCGGCAAGCTGCTCCGGCGTCGGGCGCAGGACGCTCGCGCCGTGCCAGACCCACGACTCGCCCTCGGCCGCGGCGAGCGCGTCGAGGTCGAGCACGGTCTCCCACTCCGGGTCGTCGGTGCGGTAGGACTCGAGCGTCGTGCGGCGCCAGAGCCCGCGCTCGTGCTGCGCGTCGCGCCAGAAGTTGTAGTACCGGTCGCCGATCTTCGAGACCTCGGGGATCTTCGCGTCCGAGTCGAGCACCTCGCGGATCGCGCGCTCGGTCGTGGCGAACTCGTCGGCGGTCTCGAGCGTGTCGGCGACCTCGGCGTTGCGTGCACGGACCCAGGTCAGGGCCTCGTCCCCCTCGACGTCCTCGAGCCACAGGTACGGGTCGTGGGGCGCGCCGTCGTCGGGGAGCGGGGTCTCGGTGGGGCTCTCGGGCGAGAGCGAGGGGCTCGTCGTCTGCTCGGCGGTCATGGTCCCCCACCCTACGGCGGCGGGGGCGGTGGTGCGGAGGTCACGAGGGTGCCGGGACCTTGGGCCCCGAACGGCCGCGGGGCCTTGCCGCGCCCAGGGGCTTGTGAAAACATTCACAAGTAGAGAGACCGCTGAAGGAGCCGGGGCAATCCGGCCCCGGCAGCACCCGCGGCCCGACGCCCGGCCCGGCCGGGCACCGGAGGGGACGCATGAGCGCGAAGAGCGCCGGCACGAAGGTCGAGACCCGCACCGAGGACACGCGCACCGCGCACGAGATCGACGTCCTCGTCGAGCGAGCCCGCAAGGCGCTCGACCAGTACATGAGCCTCACGCAGGAGGACGTCGACCGGATCGTCCTCAAGGCCTCGGTCGCGGGCCTGCACCAGCACGGTCACCTCGCGCAGCTGGCCGTCGCCGAGACCGGGCGCGGCGTGTTCGAGGACAAGGCGACGAAGAACATCTTCGCGTGCGAGCACGTGCCCAACTCGATGGCGAACCTCAAGACGGTCGGCATCATCGGCCGCGACGAGCTGACGGGCGTCGTCGAGATCGCCGAGCCGGTCGGCGTGGTGTGCGCCGTGACGCCGGTGACCAACCCGACGTCGACCACCATCTTCAAGTCGCTCATCGCGCTCAAGACGCGCAACCCCGTCGTGTTCGCCTTCCACCCGAGCGCGCAGCGCTCGTCGGTCGAGGCGGCCCGCATCGTGCGGGACGCCGCCGTGGCCGCCGGTGCGCCCGACGACTGCATCCAGTGGGTCGAGCACCCCTCGATCGAGGCGACCAACACCCTCATGCACCACCCGGGCGTCGCGCTCATCCTCGCGACGGGCGGCAACGGCATGGTCCGCGCGGCCTACTCGGCCGGCAAGCCGGCGCTCGGCGTCGGCGCGGGCAACGTCCCCGCGTACGTCGAGAAGAGCGCCGACCTCGGCCGCGCGATCAACGACGTGGTCATGTCGAAGGCGTTCGACAACGGCATGGTCTGCGCGTCGGAGCAGGCGCTCATCCTCGACAACGTCGTCTACGACGACGCGATGCGCGAGCTGGCCCGGCTGCACGCCTACCGCACGACGCCCGCCGAGAAGGCGATGCTCGAGCGCCTCATCTTCGGCGTCGAGGCGAGCGGCACCAACTGCGCCGGCGCGAAGCTCAACCCGAAGGTCGTGGGCAAGTCGCCCGTGTGGATCGCGCGCGAGGCCGGCTTCGAGGTCCCCGACGACACGTCGATCATCCTCGCGGAGATCGACGACGTGGGCCCGCAGGAGCCGTTGAGCCGCGAGAAGCTCACCCCGGTCCTCGCGGTGCTGCGTGCGCGCGACACCGAGCACGGCGTCCGCCTCGCGGAGCGCATGGTCGAGCTCGACGGCCTGGGCCACTCGGCGGCGATCCACACGGCGGACCAGGAGCTCGTCGAGCGCTACGGCGCGCGGGTCAAGGCCGTGCGCGTGCTGTGGAACAGCCCGACGTCGCTCGGCGGCATCGGCGACATCTACAACGCGCTGCTCCCGTCGCTCACGCTCGGCTGCGGCAGCTACGGCGCGAACTCGGTGTCGAACAACGTGTCGGCGGTCAACCTCATCAACGTCAAGCGGATCGGGCGGCGCAACAACAACATGCAGTGGTTCAAGGTGCCCGCGAAGACGTACTTCGAGCCGAACTCGATCCAGTACCTCGCGCAGATGCGCGACGTGCACCGCGTCACGATCGTCACCGACAAGGTCATGAGCCGCATCGGCGTCGTCGACCGCGTGCTCGACGTCCTCGCACGCCGCGAGGAGAAGGTCGCGATCCAGATCATCGACGCGGTCGAGCCGGAGCCGAGCGTCGGCACCGTGAACCGCGGCGCCGAGTCCATGCGCGACTTCGAGCCGGACACGATCATCGCGATCGGCGGCGGCTCGCCCATGGACGCGGCCAAGGTCATGTGGCTGCGGTACGAGCACCCGGAGATCGAGTTCTCCGACATGCGCGAGAAGTTCTTCGACGTGCGCAAGCGCGCGTACAAGTTCCCCGAGCTCGGGGGCAAGGCGAAGCTCGTGTGCATCCCGACGTCGTCGGGCACCGGCGCGGAGGTGACGCCGTTCGCGGTCATCACCGACCCGGAGACGGGCTTCAAGTACCCGCTCGCGGACTACGCGCTCACCCCGACCGTCGCGATCGTCGACCCCGTGCTCACGGACACCATGCCCGCCAAGCTCGCGGCCGACTCGGGCTTCGACGCCCTCACGCACGCGACCGAGGCGTTCGTCTCCGTCTACGCGAACGACTTCACCGACGGGCTGTGCCTCCAGGCGATCAAGATGGTCTTCGAGCACATCGAGGACTCGGTCACGCAGGGTGCGGCGGCCCCGAAGGCGCGCGAGAAGATGCACAACGCGGCGACCATCGCGGGCATGGCGTTCGGCTCGGCGATGCTCGGCATCGTGCACGCCATGGCGCACACCGTGGGCTCGACCTTCCACCTCGTGCACGGGCGCACCAACGCGGTGCTCCTGCCGCACGTGATCCGCTACAACGGCCAGGTGCCCACCAAGCTCACGAGCTGGCCCAAGTACGAGCGCTACGTGGCCCCGGAGCGGTTCCAGGAGATCGCGAAGCACCTCGGGCTGCCGGCCTCCACCCCGGAGGAGGGCGTCGAGTCGTACGCGAAGGCGGTCGAGGAGCTGCGCGCCAAGGTCGGCATCGAGCCGACGTTCGCGGCGCAGGGCGTCGACGAGGCGGCGTTCCTCAGTCGCCTCGACGACCTCGCCCTCCGGTCGTTCGAGGACCAGTGCGCCCCGGCGAACCCGCGGATGCCGGTCCTGGAGGACATGCGCGACATCCTCGTCGCGGCCTACCGCGGCAGCAGCCGCGAGGTCGTGCGGGCAGAGCGTCTCGCGGCCCACGAGGGCGCGAGCACCGAGGACGGGCAGGCGGCGACCCCGCCTGCCGAGACCGTGGCGGCCGGCTGACCCTTCCCGGCCCCACGAAACCCGGAGCCCGACGGCGCGAGTCCCCTTCCGCCGTCGGGCTCCGTCGTGCGTGGCCTGTGGAAAACCCTCGAGGGGCGTCGGAGCCTCGGTAGGTTCTCCGCTCGCGGGACGTCGGTCCCGCGGCGCGCGACGGCGCGGGTCATGACGACGGCAGGGGGCCGCATGGTGCACGGACGAGGACGACGCGTGGCGAGGGTCTTCGCCGCGGTGCTGGCGGGAGCGCTCGGGGTGACGCTCGCGGCGTGCACGCCGGACGCGGAGCCGGAGCGGCGCGACCCCGCGGTGTTCGCCGAGATCGACGTGCCACCCGAGCTCGCCCCGCAGGAGGCCGTCGTCGACCAGGTCGGGATCGTGCCCGCCGCGTCCGGGCTGCCGTGGATCGTGAGCGGTGTGCGGACGGCGCCGGGCGGTGTGCCGGAGGGCGTGGTCTGGACCCTCGGTGAGAGCGGCGCGGTCGCCGGGGAGCCGGCGGTCCTGGACCTTCCGGGCGTGGTGCGCGACCTCGCGGCCGCGGGCGGGGCGGCGCGCACCGTCCTCGCGGGGAGCACGGGGGAGGACGGGCGGACGGCCGGCTTCCTGCTGACCTCGGCGGACCGCGTGGCGTGGGAACCGGTCCGGCTTCCTCCGGAGATCGTGGACGTCCCGTTGACGCACGTCGCCGAGACGGGCGGGACGGTCGTCGCCCTCGGCGTCGACGCGGACGCGCGGGCCGTCCGAGGAGTGCTCGTCCCGACGTCCGGCGACCCCGTTCCGCTGGTCCTGCCGGACGGTGCGGGAGAGCCGACGGTCGAGGGAGTGGCAGGACGCGGAGAGACGTGGGTCGCCGTGGTCTCCTGGGACGACGAGGTGGGGGACGACGTGGTCGTCACCTATCGCTCCGCGGACTCGGGGACCACCTGGACGACGTCCGACCTGCCCGGTGACGCGCCGCGCGTCGCGGGTGCGGCGACGACCGCGACCGGGTTCGTCCTGACGGGCTCGGTCCGGGAGGCAGGGCTCGGCGGTCCCGTCACGGACGCGGCGGCGTGGTTCTGGGAACCGGGCGACGGTGACGCCTGGGAGTACCTGGACTTCCGCCGCGACGACGCCGGCACCGACGACCAGTCGACCGGGCTGTCGGCGCCTGCCGTGGGCGGCGACGATCTCGCGGCCGTCTACTGGGGCGACGAGCTCAGCGCGAGCAGTCTGGTGGTCGAGGTGGAGCCGGGACACATCGCGTCCCAGGGCATGTCCGACGACAACGGAGGGATCGGCTTCGGCGGTCCGTCCGCCTGGGACCCGGACGAGCGTGCGGTGCGGGCCGTCCTCGCCGGGGACGGCGGCGCGTACGTGACCGAGCTCCGCGACGGACGGTGGCGTCGCCTCGCGACCCTCGCGATGCCTCGGCGCTGGTTCCGGCCGACGGAGGTCGACGCGGGCGACGGGGCGCTCGTGGCGCGTCGCGCGGAGGTCTCGACCGCGGGCGACGGCTGGCGGAGGTGGGTCTCGTCGGCGGTGTACACCGTCGATGGTCGTGCCCTGGTCGAGACGTCGGCGGACGTCCCCTGGACCGGGGAGGACCTCGCCCTGGTCCGGTCCGTGGCCACGGACGGGAGCGAGGTGACGGTCACGTTCGGCTGGGAGGAGGGCGAGAACGCCGTCACGGTGCGGTCGTGGTTCCGTCCCGCGGGCGGTGGGTGGACGGAGGGCTCCGGCTGGCCGTCCTCCGGGCACGCGGAGATCCACGGCGTCCGTGCGGTCGACGGGGGGTGGGTCGCGGTCGGGGTGCGAGCCGACAGCCCGGAGGGCGCGAGCGTGCGGCACGCCGCGGCCTGGCGGTCCGAGGACGGCCTCGTCTGGACCCTCGACGAGGGGTTCGAGGGCGGTGACGGTCGGTCCTCCGCGCGGCACGTGTGCCTCCTCGCCGACGGTCGTCCGTGGGTGCTGGGCACGGTCGTCGACGGCGACCGGGAGGTCGACGCGTCCTGGGTCGGCGAGAGCACCGGCTGGGAGCGCGCGGTGATCGACGCGGAGGAGGCGTTCGAGGTCGAGGGGTGCGTCGAGGGTGACGGCGACGCTCGTCCCCTGCTCCAGGTGCAGGTCGACGGGCGCTCCGAGCTGCGCGGGACCACGGACGGCAGGAGCTTCGAGCTCGTCGGCGCGACGGGTCGAGGCGAGACGTTCGGTCGCGTCGTCCGGGTCGCCGAGGGGTATGCCGCGGTCGGCACGGTCGTCGCGTCGGGCGTGGAACGGTCGGTCCTGTGGTTGTCCGCCGACGCGGAGGAGTGGCAGCAGCTCGTGCTGCCGACGCCCGAGCCGGGAGGTGAGGGGACGGTCCACCCGGACGGGTCGGACGCCGTCGTGACGCTCGCCGGAGAGGGCGGCGTCCGGGCCTGGCGCGTGGGCGACGTCGCTCAGCTCGTCGACGCGGGATGACCGTCGCGTCCCGGACGGACGATGCCTGCCTCGTAGGCGAGGATGACGAGCTGCACGCGGTTGGTCAGGCCGACCTTCGTGAGCAGCGAGCGCACGTGGCTCTTCACCGTCGCCTCGGTGAGGTGCAGCTCGGCGCCGATCTCGCGGTTCGACAGCCCGCGCGCGACGGCGAGCAGCACCTCGCGCTCGCGCGGGGTGGCCGCGCCCAGCCCGGTGCCGGGCTCGCCGTTCCCGTCGGCGCCGTTCCCGTCGGCGTCGTGCCCGAGCGGCGCGAGCCGCGCGAGCTCGACGTACGTCGAGATGATGCGTCCGGTGACGGCCGGGTCGAGCAGCGAGTCGCCCGCGCGGACGCGGTGCACGGCGTCGACGAGCGTCTGCGGGTCCGCATCCTTCAGGAGGAACCCGGACGCCCCGGCGCGCAGCGCGCCGTACACGTACTCGTCGTCGTCGAAGGTCGTCAGGACGAGCGTGCGCACGTCGGCGAGGTCGGGGTCGGCGACGATCCGCGCGGTCGCCTCGATGCCGTCGAGCCGCGGCATGCGCACGTCCATGAGCACGACGTCGGGTCGCAGCGCGCGTGCCATCGTCACCCCGGTCTCGCCGTCCCCGGCCTCGCCGACGACGGTCACGTCGGGCTCGTTGTCGAGGATCATGCGCAGGCCCAGGCGGATCGTGGACTGGTCGTCGACGACGACGACGCGGACCGGCGGGAGCGTGGCGGCCCCGCTCCCGTCGGCGCCCGGCACCGGGGCGGTCACGCCGGCTCCCGGGGGATGCGTGCCTCGACGGTCCAGCCGCCGCGCCCGTCCGGGCCGGCGGCCAGCGCGCCCCCGGCCGCGAGCGCGCGCTCGCGCATGGAGGTCAGGCCGTGCCCCTGGCGTCCCGCGGTGCTCGGGAGGGGCGGACCCGGGTCGTGGACGCGCAGGCGCAGGTCGGCGCCGTCGCCGGTCACGGCCACGGCGACCTCGGGGGCGAGCGAGTGGAGCAGCACGTTGGTCAGGGCCTCCTGGACGATGCGGACGACGGCGAGCCCGGACTCGGCGCTCGTCGTCGGCCACGGGCGGGGGAGCGTGAGGTCGACGTCGCGGCCCGCGTCGCGCAGCCGTCTGGCGGCCGCGCGGAGCTCGTCGGGCGCGCGGGCGCCGTCCGGCGTCGGTGCGAGGGCCGCCGTCCCGCCGTCGGTCTCGGTGCCGCGGCGCAGCACCTGCACGACCGAGCGCATCGCGGTCAGCGCCTGCTTGCCCTCGTCGCTGATCCAGCGCACCGCCTCGGCCGGGGCCTCGGGTCTGTTGGCCGCGACGCGGTCGGCGGCCTGCGCCCGGACCACGATCGCGGACATGTGGTGCGCGACGACGTCGTGCAGCTCGCGCGCGATGCGCGTGCGCTCGGCGAGCACGGCGCGCTCGGCGAGCTCCGCCTGGAGAGCCTGGAGCTCGGCGTTGCGCTCGCGCAGCCGCTCGGACGTCAGCGCGAGACGACGGAAGAAGTAGCCGGCCGCGACCGCGCCCAGGACGAGCGCGAGGGCGAGCAGCACGTCCGACGGCGACTGGGCGAGCCCGATCCATCGTGGGGAGAAGGGCACCGGGGGGAAGGTCAGGTGGGGGCGATCCCAGAGCTGCGTCGCGTAGGCGGAGAGCCCGCCCGCGAGGCCGGCGAGCGCCCACGGGACGGCGCCCGAGCGGGTCGCGGCGAACCCCGCGACGAGGAGCGGGAGGAGCTCGAACGGCGTCTGCATCGGCCACGGCAGGGCGAGGGGATAGAGCATCGCCGTCGCCCAGAAGAGCGGCCCCGGCACGACCCGGCGCAGGGCGAGGGTCAGGACGATCCACAGCCCCGCCACGCGGTACGACTCGGGGTGGCGGGGGTACCAGTAGTCCCCGTTCTCCATCACGGTGATGACACCGAACCACACGAGGCCCGCGGCGAGCGCGGTCCCGAGGTCCTGCGCCCACACGGGCAGACGGGTGAGCCGGTGCACCCGTCCACGGTAGCCGGGTGCCCGTACGGACGGCACCGCCCGGGGACCGAGGTCGGGCGACCTGGGCTCAGCCCCAGGGCGGAGCCGCGTCGGGCCGGGGGCGGACCCGGGACGCGCGGGTGCGCCGGACGGCGGGGGTCGAGGTGCCGCCGACGGGTCGATGTGGCGAGGGACCGCCGCGGGCGAGCCTCGAGGCATGACCACGACACCGCTTCGCCCCGCCCGTCCCGCCCGCCACGTCCCCGTCCGTCCCGGTCCCCGTCGCGTCGCCCGCACCGTGGCCGGCGTCCTCGCCGTCGGGGCGCTCGGTGCGGCGGGGGCGCTCACGTACCTCACCGTGACGTGCGACGGCGGTGGCGCCGCCGTGGCCGACCCCTCGCCGTCGCTGCGCCCGCAGGCCGCGACCGGGCTCGACCCGGAGCTGGAGCGCCGCTTCGACGCGGCACGCGCCGCCGCGGACGCCGACGGCGTCGAGCTCACCCTGACGTCCGGGTGGCGCACGGCGGCCGAGCAGCAGGAGCTCGTGGACGCGGCGCTGGAGCGCTACGGCTCGGCCGAGGAGGCGCACCGCTGGGTGCTGCCGCCCGAGTCGTCCGAGCACGTCGCGGGGCTCGCGATCGACGTCGGGCCGACGGACGGCGCGCTGTGGCTCGAGCAGCACGGGGCCGAGTTCGGGCTGTGCCGCACGTACGCGAACGAGCTGTGGCACTTCGAGGCCGCGACCGAGCCCGGCGGCACGTGCCCGCCGATGCACGACGACGCGTCCCACGGTTGGGGGTGACCGCCCGCCACCCGGGGTCACGACCCGAGCGCGGCCTCCTGCCGCTGGAGCCACGCCACGATCAGGCGGGTGGTCTCCTCCGGGAGCTCCTGCTGGATCCGGTGGCCGCAGTCCAGCTCCACGACCTCGACGTGCGGGACGAACGCCTCGAGGTTCGGCGCACTCATGACCGTGTCCCGTGCGCCCGCGCCGTCGACCGCCTCGCCGCCCACCTCGTCCCCTCGCACCCACGCTGAGCGCGCGACGACCTCGCGGGAGCGGACCCGCACCGCCGACGAGGGCGGCGGATGTCGGCGGTCCGCGCGATGATGTGCGGGTGAGCGAGAGCACCCCCGCGACGTCCGCCCCGACCACCCCGACCGTGACGGACGAGGAGGTCCCCACGGCCACGTCCGCCGCCGAGCTCGACGAGGCCGCCGCGCAGCGACGCTGGGCCGAGCTCGTCGCGCAGGTCGAGGCCGACCAGCGCGCGTACTACGAGGAGGACCAGCCCGTCTCCTCGGACGCCGAGTACGACGCCCGGATGCACGAGCTCCAGGCGCTCGAGGCCGCGCACCCCGCCCTCCAGTCGCCCGAGTCGCCCACCCAGCGCGTCGGGGGCCGCGCCGCGGCGGGCTTCGCGACGGTCCAGCACCTCGAGCCGATGCTGTCGCTCGACAACGCGTTCAGCGAGGAGGACCTCGCCGCGTGGGCGGCGCGCGTGCACCGCGACCTCGGCGTCGCGGAGGACGCGGCGGTCGACTACCTGTGCGAGGTGAAGATCGACGGCCTCGCCATCGCGCTGCTCTACGAGAAGGGCCGGCTCGTCCGGGCGGCCACGCGCGGGGACGGGCGCACGGGCGAGGACGTGTCCGCCAACGTGCGGACGATCGAGAGCATCCCGCAGCGCCTCGGCGGCGACCCGGCGACCCACCCCGACGTCATCGAGATCCGCGGCGAGGTCTTCATGGGCGTCGCGGACTTCGCCGCGCTCAACGAGAAGCTCGTCGCCGCCGGGCAGGACCCGTACGCCAACCCGCGCAACACCGCGGCCGGGTCGCTGCGGCAGAAGGACCCTGCCGTCACGGCGAGCCGCAACCTGCGGATGTACGCGCACGGGGTGGGCGCCCTGCAGTGGGAGGCGGGCGAGCACGCCGAGCTCGCGCGCCAGTCCGACGCGTACGCGCTGTTCGCGCAGTGGGGCGTGCCCGTCTCGCCGCACAACCGGGTGGTGCACGGGCTCGACGAGGTGATGGAGCGCATCGCGTACTTCGGGGAGCACCGCCACGACATCGAGCACGAGCTCGACGGGATCGTCGTCAAGGTCGACGAGCTCGCCCTCCAGCGCCGGCTCGGCGCCACGAGCCGCGCGCCCCGGTGGGCCATCGCCTACAAGTACCCGCCCGAGGAGGTCAACACGCGCCTGCTCGCGATCCAGGTCGGCGTAGGCCGCACGGGCCGTGCGACCCCCTACGCGGTCATGGAGCCGGTGAAGGTCGCCGGCAGCACCGTGCGCCAGGCGACCCTCCACAACCAGGACGTCGTCCGGGCCAAGGGCGTGCGCATCGGCGACATGGTCGTGCTGCGCAAGGCCGGCGACGTCATCCCGGAGATCCTCGGTCCCGTCGCGGCGCTCGCGGACGACGGCTACCCGCGCGAGGACTTCGTCATGCCCGCCGACTGCCCGGAGTGCGGCACGCCGCTGCGCCCCATGAAGGAGGGCGACGTCGACCTGCGCTGCCCCAACGCCGAGTCGTGCCCTGCCCAGGTGCGAGGCCGCGTCGAGCACATCGGCTCGCGCGGCGGCCTCGACGTCGAGGCGCTCGGCGAGGTCACCGCCGCCGCGCTCACCCAGCCCTACGAGCCGGCCGAGCCCCCGCTGCGCACCGAGAAGAACCTCTTCGGCCTCACGGTCGAGCAGCTCGCGCCGATCAAGGTCGTCGTGCGCGACCCGGAGACCGGCCTGCCCCGGCCGTACGAGGGCGTGGGGGAGTCGGGAGAGGTCCCGATGTCCGACGGCTCGGTGCTGCTCGCCAAGGTCGTCCGACCCTTCCAGAAGGTCGCCGCGCGCACCTACCCGCCGGGGTTCGAGGACGCGACGCCCGCCGAGCGCCGGGCTGCGGGCGTCCGCAAGGACTACCCGGTGTACGGGCCGTCGAGCACGGCGCAGACCCTCGTCGACGAGCTGCGGCTCGCGAGGACCAAGGACCTGTGGCGCATCCTCGTGAGCCTCAACATCCGGCACGTCGGCCCCGTCGCGGCGCGCGCTCTCGCGGACTGGTTCGGGTCCCTGGACGCCATCGAGGAGGCGATCCGCGACGGGGGCCGCGAGGCGCTCGCGGCGGTCGAGGGCGTGGGGCCCGTCATCGCCGACGAGGTGATCGCGTGGCTCGAGGTCGGTTGGCACCAGGAGATCGTCGACCAGTGGAAGCGGGACGGGGTGCGGTTCTCCATCCCGGGGCATCCCGGTCCGGGCGCCCGGCAGGCACCCACCGGACCGCTCGCGGGACTCACCGTCGTCGTCACGGGGTCGCTCGAGGGCTTCAGCCGCGACGGCGCCAAGGAGGCGGTGATCGCGGCGGGCGGCAAGTCGTCAGGGTCGGTCTCGAAGAAGACCGACTACGTCGTCGTCGGTGCGAACGCGGGCTCGAAGGAGACCAAGGCCCGCGACCTCGGCCTGCCGATCCTCGACGAGGAGGGCTTCGTCGCGCTGCTCGCCGGCGGGCCGGACGCCGTCGCCGACCGCGTCGGAGGCGACGCGTCCGGCGCGGGCGACGAGGCAGGTTCCGGCGCGGACGGCTGAGGAGTCCGACGCGCCACGATGTCATGGGGGTGGATCAGGGCGTCGACGGGCGTCGGGCCACGACCTCCTGCAGCCGCGCGACGCCGTCGGGCGGGACGGGCAGCGACGGGCCGCGCGGGGGAGCGGTCGGCACGCCGAGCAGGGTCGCGAGCGCGTGGAACCCGCTCACCGGGCGCAGCGAGGCCAGGACGTCCGTGAGGTCGCGCAGCCAGTCCACGACCTGGGCGTCGGGCGCGGTGCCCCCGGCCCGGGCGCGCCGCAGCGCGACGTACTCGGCGGGCACGAGCGCGGCGAGACCCGTGTGCCAGGCGTCGGCCGCCTCGGCGCCGCCGACGATCGCGGGGTCGCCGCTGAGCCCGACGCTCAGGCCGAGCCCCGCCGTCGCCGCGCGCAGCGCCGCGACCCGGCCGCTCGGCCGCGCCGGCGTGGACGCCGGGTCCTTGACGGCCGCGACGGTCGTGGTGCGCGCGAGGTGGGCGAGCGCCTCGGGCGTGAGGTCGTACGCCGTCTGGACGCTCCGGTTGTAGTAGCAGACCGGCAGGTCGACGGTCCCCGCCACGGCCTCGAACACCGCCACGACCTCGTGCTCGTCGAGCGGCAGGTAGGAGAACGGCGCGAGCACGAGCCCGTCCGCCCCGCAGTCACGCGCCGCGCGGGCACGCTCCAGGACCTCGCGCGTGGACGCGCCGCTCACGGCGACGTGCACGGGGACGCGCGGCGCGCCGGGCGCCGAGCCCGCCGCGACGGCGGCGCGCACGACGGCGTCGCGCTCGTCGGGCGTGAAGGTCACGCCCGCGCCCGACGATGCGAGGACGACGACGCCGTCGACCCCTGCCCGCGCCGCACCGTCCACGAGGGCGGCGAGCGCGTGGGGGTCGGGCGCGTCCGAGGGGGTGAGCGGGGTGATCGGGTAGGCGAGGAGCCCGCAGAACGAGGTCACGTGCTGGGTGGGGGGACCGGGGCGCGCGTCGAGCGTCAGCGGCTCGCCCAGAGGATGCCGCGCTCCACGATGGTGCGGACGGGCGGGACCTCGAGGTCGGCGAGCTGGTGGCCGGCTGCGCACACGAAGATGCGGCCGGCACCCCAGCGGCGCGTCCACACGGCGGGGGAGACGACCGGCTCGTGCCACGGGTCGCCGTCGCGCGGGACGATGGTCGTCGTCGCGAGGACCTCGTTGTACGAGTCGGCGAGCACCCAGTACTGCTCGGAGTGCAGCGAGATCGAGTCGATGCCCGCGACGATCGGGTGGTCCGCGTGCTCCGGCGCGATGTCGATCGTGTGGTCGATGAGGTCGTGCGCGTGCGCGGCGAACTGCCCGCCCACCATCTGCAGGTAGTCGGTCGCGAGGCGGAACGAGTCCACGATCCCGCCGTGCCAGCCGGCGAACCCGGTACCGTTCGCGATCGCGGTGCGCAGCCCGCGCATCTCGTCGGGCAGGATCTCGCCCATCGTCCAGCACTGCACGACGAGGTCCAGGCTCGCCATGAACTCCTCGTCGGCGTACGACTCCAACGATCCCTCGAGCGTCACGTCGTACCCGGACGCCTCCAGGAACGGGACGAACAGCTCCGCCGCCTCCTCGGGTGCGTGCCCGGGCCAACCGCCCCGGACCACGAGCGCTCGACGGTCCCGCTCGGTCATGACTCCTCCTCGTGCCTCGTCACACTCGTCGCGCCCGCATGTCGCGGGCAGCGGCCCCCGGCGACCGCGCTCAGGCGATGAGCGCGTCGATCGCTGCGGGCGAGAGTACGTGATCCACGGCCATGGCGCTCGCACCGAGCACGCCGGCCTGGCCACGCGCCTGCGACGTGACGATACGCAGGTGCTGCGTCGCGAGGGGGAGCGACCGCTGGTACACGATCTCGCGGATGCCCGCGATCAGGTGCTCGCCGGCCTCGGCGACGATGCCGCCGATGACGATGAGCGACGGGTTGAGGAGGCTCACGCACGCCGCGAGCACCGAGCCGATGTCGCGTCCCGCCTGGCGGACGGCCTGGCTCGCGGTGAGGTCCCCGCCACGGACGAGGGTGACGACGTCGGCGCTGTTCGTCGCGTCGAGGCCCGCGGCGGCGAGCGCGGCGGCGACCGCCTGTCCGCTCGCGACGGCCTCGAGGCACCCGACGTTCCCGCAGCGGCACGGGACGTCGGCCGCGCTCGGGACGGCGACGTGGCCGATGTCCCCGGCGGCGCCCTGCGCGCCGCGCCGCAGCTCGCCGTCGGCGATGATGCCGGACCCGATGCCGGTGGCGACCTTGACGAACAGCATGTCGGTCACGGCGGGCCAGGCGGTGCGGTGCTCGCCGAGCGCCATGATGTTCACGTCGTTGTCCACGAGGACCGACGCGTTGAACCGCTTCTGCAGGATGCCGGCGACGTCGACGTCGTCCCACGCGGGCATGATCGGCGGGTTGATAGGCCGACCGGACGAGTGCTCGACGGGCCCGGGCAGGCCGACGCCGACGCTCACGAGGTCGTCGAGGCTCCGCCCGGTCGTCGCGACGAGCTTCTCGCCCGTGTCCGCGACCCACGACAGCACCACGTCGGGGCCGTCCGCGATCGCGAGCGCGGCGTCGGTCTCGGCGAGCACGTTGGACGCGAGGTCCGTCACGGCCAGGCGGGCGTGCGTCGCACCGAGGTCGACGGCGAGCACGATGCGCGCCTCAGGGCTGAAGGCGAAGGTCACGGGCGGTCGCCCGCCGGTCGAGCTCGCCTCTCCCGCGGGGGCGATGAGGCCCGCCGACATCAGGAGGTCGATCCGGGCGGCGATGGTGGATCGCGCCTGCCCCGTGATCGCTGCGAGGTCCGCGCGCGTGCGCGGCTGACCGTCCCGGAGCAGCTGGAACATGTCGCCGGCGCCGGTCGGGCGCGGCGCGAACTTCAGCAGTTCCTCCATGGGCACAGTGAATCACGGAGCCTCTCGTCGGTCGTCCGTACGTGCCGGACGAGTCATCGGCTTTTGCTTGACGATCGCCAAAAGGTACCCTACTGTCCCCTCCCAAGGCGACACGGACGTCGTCGGAAGTTGTGGAGACCCGAGGAAGGGTCTCCCGTCCGGGCGAACCCCCGCTCCACCTGCTCGTGCAGACCCCGACCCCCAGCCGACTTTCTCGGTGGTTCGGCTCGTCAGCCGGCCGTCGTGCCACCCGTCGACCTGACGCGTCGAGCACCGTCCGCCCGCAGCATGGGAGCGTTCCCTCGCCCTGACAGCGCTTGTCCACTTTTGCTGGTAACGAAGTTGTAACGGCAGCAAAAGGCTGCGATCTTATGATTGACCGTCGTCAAAAGGTCGGCTAGGTTCACCGCATGGTCACCGCAGACCCTCCCCAGCCGCTCCTGCAGATGCAGGGCATCGTCAAGGTCTTCCCCGGGGCTCGAGCGCTCGACGGCGTCGATCTCGAGATCCTCCCCGGAGAGGTCCACTGCCTCCTCGGGCAGAACGGCGCCGGCAAGTCCACCCTCATCAAGGTGCTCGCCGGTGCCCACCAGCCCACCGAGGGTCAGATCCTCCTCGACGGCGAGCCCATCACCATCTCCGACCCCGTCGCCGCGCTGAAGCACGGCGTCGCGACCATGTACCAGGAGCTCGACGTCGTCGACGGCCTGACCGTCGCGGAGAACGTGTACCTCGGGCACGAGCTCGCGACGCTCGGGTTCTCCCAGCGCCGCGAGGCCGTGCGCCAGACGCGGGCCATCCTCAAGCGGCTCGGCCACAGCGAGATCTCCCCGAACCAGGAGGTCGAGCGGCTGTCGGCCGCGGGCAAGCAGATCGTCTCCATGGCGCGGGCGCTGTCGCACGACGCGCGCGTCATCATCATGGACGAGCCGTCCGCGGTGCTCGACTCCGAGGAGGTCGGCAACCTCTTCCGCGTGGTCAAGGAGCTGACCAAGGCCGGGGTCGCCGTCGTCTACATCTCGCACCGTCTCGAGGAGATCCGCGAGATCGGCGACCGCATCACGGTGCTCAAGGACGGCCGGACCGTCGCGCAGAACCTCCCGGTCTCCGAGACCCCGACGGCGAAGCTCATCACCCTCATGACCGGGCGCTCGGTCGAGTACGTCTTCCCCGACTCCCAGGAGCTCGCCGCCGACGCACCCGTCGTGCTCGACGTCGAGGGCCTGTCCCTGCGGGGCACGTTCGAGGACGTGTCGCTCCAGGTGCGCGCCGGGGAGATCGTCGGCCTGGCGGGCCTGGTGGGCGCCGGGCGCTCGGAGATCATCGAGACGATCTACGGGGCTCGGCGCGCGACGGCGGGCACGGTCCGGGTGGACTCGAAGCGGCTTCGCGCCGGCTCCGTGGCCTCCGCCGTGGACGCCGGGATCGGGCTCGCGCCGGAGGAGCGCAAGAGCCAGGGTCTGCTCCTCGACGAGCCCGTCTACCGCAACGTCACCCTCTCGACGTTCGCCCGCTTCGCGCGCGGCGGCTTCCTCGACGAGGGCGCGGAGCGCAAGGCGGCCAAGGAGCAGGCCGACTCGCTCGAGCTGCGGCCCGCCGGCGTCGACCGCGCGATCCGCACGCTCTCGGGTGGCAACCAGCAGAAGGCGATGCTCGCCCGCTGGCTGGTCCACGGCTGCCGCGTGCTGCTCCTCGACGAGCCGACGCGCGGTGTCGACGTCGGGGCGCGCGCCGAGATCTACGCCCTCATCCGCAGGCTCGCCGACGAGGGTGCCGCCGTCGTCGTCGTGTCCAGCGAGATCCCCGAAGTCCTCGGCCTCGCCGACCGCGTACTCGTCGTCTCCGAGGGTCGCGTCGTCCACGAGGGGCCCTCGAGCTCCATCGACGAGCACCAGGTGCTCGACATGGTCATGGAAGGAAGTGTCGCGTGAGCGAGCAGCAGGTGTCGGCCTCGATGCCGACGGACAAGCCGGACGCCGACGAGTCGGCCCGGGTCGAGAAGGCCGCGAGCGAGCGCCGCCGGGCAGGATTCATGTCCGGGGCGGCAGGTCGGAACATCGGCCTGGTCCTCGCGCTGATCCTCCTGTGCGTCCTGGGCTTCGCGACGGCGGGTGAGCGGTTCGCGAGCGTCAGCAACCTGATGACCATCCTCAGCCTCGGCTCGGTCACCGGCGTCCTGGCCATCGGCATGACGTTCGTCATCACGACGGGCGGCATCGACCTGTCGGTCGGCTCCGTGCTCGGGCTCTCCTCCGTGTGGGCGACGACGCTCGCCACCCAGTCGTACGGCTGGGTCGTCATGGTCATCTGTGCGCTCGCGGTCGGCCTCGGCGCCGGGTTCCTCAACGGCCTGATCATCGCCTACGGGCGCGTCGTGGCGTTCATCGCGACGCTCGCGATGCTCGTCGCGGCGCGCGGCCTCGCCGAGCTCATCGCCCAGAAGCGCACGCAGATCGTCAGCGTCCAGGAGTTCAACGACATCTTCCGGGGCAACCTCCTCGGGGTCCCGAAGATCGTCTGGATCTTCGCGATCGTCGCCGTGCTCGGCTGGTTCCTGTTCAACCGCACGACGTTCGGACGCCGGACGGTCGCGGTCGGCGGCAACCCCGAGGCCGCGCGCCTCGCGGGCATCAAGGTCAAGCGGCACCTCATGTACGTGTACGCGCTCTCGGGCCTCACCGCCGGCATCGCCGGGGTCATGATCCTCGCTCGCACGAGCGCCGGCTCCTCGACCAACGGTCTGCTCCTCGAGCTCGACGTGATCGCCGCGGTCGTCGTCGGCGGCACGCTCCTGGCAGGCGGACGCGGATCGATCGTCGGCACCGTCCTGGGCGTGCTCATCTTCACGACGCTCACCAACGTCTTCATCATCAACAACGTCGACAGCTCGGTCCAGCAGATCGCCAAGGGCGCGATCATCGTCGGCGCGGTCCTGCTCCAGCAGCGCATCGCCCGGCGGACCACCTAGCCCGTCGCACTCCCCAGCCATTCCTCGTACGACCCACGACACCACTCACCCCCACAAGTTCCGCAGAGTTCCTCCCGCAGGACAGCATCGAAGGAGATCCCATGTCCGCACGCACCACCCTGCGCCGCCGCTTCATGATCGCGACGGTCTCGGCCGCCTCGATCGCGCTGATCGCCACGGCCTGCACGTCCAACACCCCGACCACCGAGGACACCGCGGACGGCGACGGAGGCGGCAGCAGCAACGAGGCCGTCTCCGACAACGACGCCCCGGGCGACCCGATCGTCATCGGCTTCTCGGCCCCCGCTGCCGACCACGGCTGGATGGGCGCCATCACGACCGCGGCCGAGGCCGAGGCCGCGGAGTACGAGGACGTCGAGCTCCGCGTCGCGGACGGGACGAACGACGTCAACGTCCAGATCAGCCAGATCGAGGGCTTCATCAACGACGGCGTGGACGCGATCGTGCTCCTGCCGTTCGACGGCGCCGCGCTCACCGAGGTCGCGACCAAGGCGATGAACGCCGGGATCCCGGTCATCAACGTCGACCGCGAGTTCTCGAGCCCGTTCGCGGCCCGGGCCACCGTCCTCGGCGACAACTACGGCATGGGCGTGAGCGCCGGCCAGTACATCTGCGAGCAGCTCGGGGACAACCCCGACGCGGTCGTCGCGGAGATCGCGGGCATCGACTCGCTCCCGCTCACGCAGGACCGCAGCCAGGGCTTCGAGGACGCGCTGTCCGACTGCGGCCTCGACGTCGACAACCGCGTCGCGGCCGACTTCACCGTCCAGGGCGGCGAGGCCGCGACGGCGAACCTGCTCCAGGCCGCGCCGCAGATCGACGCCATCTGGAACCACGACGACGACCAGGGCGTCGGCGTGCTCTCCGCGATCGAGAACGCGGGCCGCGACGAGTTCTTCATGGTCGGCGGCGCCGGCTCGAAGCAGGTCATGGAGCACATCAAGGCCGGCGACTCCGTCCTCCAGGCGACCGTCGTCTACCCGTCGACCCAGGCCGCGGACGGCATCAAGCTCGCCCGCCTCGTCGCGCACGAGCGCAGCATGAGCGACCTCGCGTCGTCCGGCGTCCCGCGCACGATCCAGCTCTTCGCGCCGGTCGTGACGAAGGACAACGTCGACCAGTACCTGCCCACGGCGTTCCAGTCCTGACGGGCCGCTGACGCCCGTCGTCAGCACGCAGCACGAAAGCACGCGGACCACGCCCACGGTCCGCCCGGGACGACCCCGGCCGGACCGTGGGCGTGCTCACGTCACGCGCAGGAACATGCGCACGGAAGGAACGTCATGGCAGGAAACGACGGCGCGCAGCTCGGCGTCGGCATGGTCGGGTACTCGTTCATGGGGGCAGCGCACTCGCAGGCCTGGCGGACTGCCCCCCGGTTCTTCGACCTCCCTCTCGACCCGCGCATGCGGGTGCTCGGCGGCCGCAACCCGGAGGCGCTGGCCGCCGCCGCCCAGCGGCTCGGCTGGGAGTCCACCGAGACGAGCTGGCAGGCGCTCGTCGCGCGGGACGACGTCGACCTCGTCGACGTGTGCACGCCCGGCGACACGCACGCCGAGATCGCGATCGCGGCGCTCGAGGCCGGCAAGCACGTGCTGTGCGAGAAGCCGCTCGCCAACACGGTCGCCGAGGCGGAGAAGATGGTCGAGGTGGCCGAGGCCGCGGCCGCGCGCGGCCAGGTCGCGATGGTGGGCTTCACCTACCGCCGCGTGCCGGCCATCCAGCTCGCGCGCCAGCTCGTCGTCGACGGGCGGATCGGGACCGTGCGCCACGTCCGCGCGCAGTACCTCCAGGACTGGATCGCGGACGAGAACGCGCCGCTGTCGTGGCGGCTCGACAAGTCGAAGGCCGGCAGCGGGGCGCTCGGCGACATCGGCGCCCACGTGATCGACCTCGCGCAGTTCATCACCGGCGAGAAGATCACGAGCGTCTCGGGACTGCTCGAGACCTTCGTGACGGAGCGTCCGGTCGCGACGGAGTTCGCGGGGCTGTCCGGCCAGGGCGGCACCGAGCGCGGGCCCGTCACCGTGGACGACGCGGCGGTGTTCCTCGCCCGGCTGTCCGGCGGGGGCATCGGGACCTTCGAGGCCACGCGCTTCGCGTACGGCCGCAAGAACGCGATCCGCCTCGAGATCAACGGCTCGAAGGGGTCGGTCGCGTTCGACTTCGAGGACATGAACGTCCTGCACTTCTTCGACGCCGCGGACGACGCGGTCGTCGCCGGCTTCCGGCGCATCGTCGTCACGGAGCCGGAGCACGCGTACGTCGCGCACTGGTGGCCCGCGGGTCACGGGCTCGGGTACGAGCACGCCTTCACGCACCAGGCGGTCGACCTCGTCGAGGGGATCGCCTCCGGGACGCACCCGGCGCCGACCTTCGCGGACGGCCTCGTGGTGCAGCGCGTGCTCGACGCGGTCGAGCGGAGCGCGGCGTCGGGCGGCTGGGTCCAACCGTAGTATCGAGTCCGGGTCGGCCCGCGGGGCGGAGGGTCGACCCGGACACCGGCCCGACGGTGCCGGCCGTTGCAGCGCAGCACGGCCGGCCGGAACCGGCTTGGAGAAAGGAGGCTGGACGCGCCGCGACGGCGCGCATTTAGTACGACGGGCAATCAAAATTGTCGGTCGAATATCCCGGGACGGCGGCCGGCCGATGGCGGCACCCGGCGGAGCGCAGCACTGATTCCCCATCTCGACGAGGAGACCTTGTGAGAAACGTGCTAGGAGGATCGCTCGCCATGAGGCGGACGGTCGCGGCAGCCGCCGCGGCAGCGGTCGCTCTCCCTCTGACCATGGCGGCGGCGACGTCGGCGACGGCCGCACCGGTGCCCACGGGCGTCGCGGCGGCGCCCGTCGTCACGGCCGCGGACACCGAACCGTTCGACGTGCTCGTCTTCAGCAAGACCGGTGGCTTCCGCCACGGGTCGATCCCGGCGGGTATCGCAGCGATCCAGAAGCTCGGTACCGAGAACAACTTCGAGGTCACCGCGACCGAGGACGCGGGCGCGTTCACGGACGCGAACCTCGCGCAGTACGACGCCGTCGTGTGGCTGTCCACGACCGGTGACGTGCTCAACGACGACCAGCAGGCCGCGTTCGAGCGGTACATCCAGAACGGGGGCGGGTACGCGGGCATCCACGCGGCGTCCGACACCGAGTACGACTGGCCCTGGTACGGCGGGCTGGTCGGCGCGTACTTCAGCGCTCACCCCCAGAACCAGACCGCGACCGTCAAGGTCGAGGACCACGTCCACGAGTCGACGGCGCACCTGCCCTCGCGGTGGGAGCGGTTCGACGAGTGGTACAACTTCCGCACGAACCCGCGTGACACGGTGCACGTGCTCGCGAGCCTCGACGAGACCACGTACAACGCGGGCAGCGGCGCGATGGGCGCCGAGCACCCGACGGCGTGGTGCCAGGTCTACGACGGCGGCCGCTCCTGGTACACCGGCGGTGGCCACACCGACGAGTCGTACGCCGACCCGGCCTTCCTCCAGCACCTGCTGGGCGGCATCCAGACGGCCGCGGGCGCCGTGGCGTCGGACTGCGCGGCGACGCAGTCCGCGAGCTACGAGCAGATCGCGCTCGACGAGGAGACGCGCAACCCGATGGTCCTGGACGTCGCGGACGACGGCACGGTGTTCTACGCCGAGCGCGACGGCCGTGTGCAGGTCATCGACCCGTCGACCAACACGACGCACACCGCGACCACCCTCCCGGTGACCACCGCCAACGAGGACGGTCTGCTCGGGCTCGTGCTCGACCCGGCCTTCTCGGAGAACGGGTGGGTCTACACCTACTGGGCTCCGTCGAACGTCGGCTCCGACGGCCCGCACAACCGGATCTCGCGGTTCGACTTCGACCCGGCCACGGGCACGATCGACCAGGCCACGGAGAAGAAGGTCCTCACCGTCACGACGCAGCGCAACACGTGCTGCCACGCCGGCGGTGACATGGTCTTCGACGAGGACGGCAACCTGATCCTCGCGACGGGCGACAACACCAACCCGTTCGAGTCGGGCGGCTACTCGCCCCACGACGAGCGCGCCGGTCGTCAGGACTACGACGCCCAGCGGTCGTCGGCCAACACCAACGACCTGCGCGGCAAGGTCCTGCGCATCCACCCGGAGGCCGACGGGACGTACACGATCCCCGAGGGCAACCTCTTCGCCCCCGGCACCGAGAAGACGCGTCCCGAGATCTTCGCCATGGGCTTCCGCAACCCGTTCCGCATCGGGGTGGACCCCTACTCGGGCAACATCCTCGTGGGTGACTACGGCCCCGACGCCGGTAGCGCGAGCCCGACGCGTGGCCCGGGCAACACGGTGGAGTGGAACGTCGTCAGCGAGCCCGGCTTCTACGGCTGGCCGTACTGCACGGGCGCGAACGCGGACTACCTCAAGTACAACTTCGCGACCGGCCAGTCCGGCGCGGCGTTCAACTGCGACGCCGGCCCGGTCAACCAGTCCCCGAACAACACGGGCCTGACCCAGCTGCCCCCGGCCATCGAGGCCGAGATCTGGTACAACTACGCCGGCAACCCGGACTTCCCGGAGATCGGCGGCGGCGGTGCGCCCATGGGCGGCCCCGTCTACCAGTTCGACCCCGAGCTCGACTCCGACGTCCAGTGGCCCGAGTACTGGGACGGCAAGGCGTTCCTGGGCGAGTGGAACCAGGGCAAGCTGTACTCGGTCCAGCTCGACGGGGAGAACCGCGACGACATCGTCGACGTCAACCGCGTCCTGCCCAAGATCTTCGACCCGAGCGCCGGGTTCGACCGTGCGATGGACTTCGACTTCGGTCCCGACGGCGCGCTCTACGTCGTCGACTGGGGCTCGGGCTTCGGCGGCGACAACGACTCGAGCGGGATCTACAAGGTCAACTACGTCAAGGGCAACCCGTCGCCGATCGCGCGGGCGAGCGCCGACGTGACGAGCGGTCACGCGCCGCTGACGGTGCAGTTCTCCTCGGAGGGCACGCGCCACCCGTCCGGAGACGCGCTGGCACTCCAGTGGACGTTCGGCGACGGCTCGGAGCCGTCGACCGAGGCCAACCCGGTCCACACCTACACGGAGAACGGCTCGTACACGGCTCAGCTCGTGGCGACGGACTCCCAGGGCCAGACGGGGGTCGCGAACGTGTCGGTCGTCGTCGGCAACGACGCGCCGACGATCTCCATCACGTTCCCCGACAACGGCGGGTTCTTCCAGTGGGGCGACCAGGTCCGGTACGAGATCGCGGTCGACGACCCCGACGGTGAGGTCGACTGCAGCCAGGTCGAGCTCTCGACGTCGCTCGGTCACGACTCGCACGCCCACCCGATGGACGTGCTCGGCGGCTGCGAGGGCGTCTTCCAGACGGCGCGCGACGAGGGCCACGGCATCGAGTCGAACATCTTCTGGGTGATCGAGGCGTCGTACACGGACGACGGTGGCGCCGCCGGTGCCCCGCTCACCGCGAACGACCTCCAGGTGCTCCAGCCCAAGCTGCTCCAGGCGGAGTTCTTCACCTCCACCGGTCGCCTCGCGAGCTCCACGAGCACGGGTGACCCGGGCGTGCAGCGCGAGACGACGGGCGACACGGCCGGCGGTGGCCAGAACATCGGCTACATCGAGCCGGGCGACTGGTGGGCCTACGACCCGATCTCGCTCTACGGCGTCGACTCGATCGCGCTGCGCGCGGCGTCGCCGAGCAACGCCACGATCTCCATCCGCTGGAACGCTGCCGACGGGCCCGAGATCGGGACCGTGCAGGTGCCCGGCACCGGGGACTGGCAGGTCTACCAGAACGTCTCCGGCACCCTGACCGACGTGCCCGCGGGCACGGGGACGCTCTACTTCGTCCTGACGTCCGGCCAGGCCAACGTCAACTGGCTCGAGTTCGACGGCCGCGGCGTCACGGACAACGAGCGCCCGACCATCGACTCGTTCGAGGTCACCCCGACGACGGGCACCGCCCCGCTGACGGTGACCGCGACGGCGACCGCCTCCGACCCCGAGGACGACGCGATCACCTTCGCGTGGGACGCGGGTCTCGGTGACGGCTTCGCCGACGGGACCGACTCGTTCGAGGTCACGTACGACCAGCCGGGCACGTACCGGCTCCAGGTGCGTGCCTCCGACGAGCGCGGCGCGTACTCGGTGGAGTACACGACCGTGACGGTGAAGGCGCCGCAGACCGGGCCGGGGATGTGCTTCTCGGGCCGCTCGGACGACTTCCTCGGGACGGACCTGGACGAGAACCGCTGGTCGGTGCTCAACCGTGACCAGAACCTGGTCGTCCGGGACGGCAAGCTCGTCATCCCGACGACGGCGACCGACTTCTACAGCACGGGCAACACGACGGTGCCGAACGTCGTGCTCCAGGACCTGCCGGACGGGCCGTTCACGGCCACGGCCAAGCTCACGCTGCCGGCTCGCCAGCAGTACCAGCAGGCCGGTCTGGTGATCTGGGAGGACCAGGACAACTACGCCAAGATGGTTCTCCAGGGTCGTTCGCAGTCCGCGGACCCGGCGACCCGGATCTTCCAGTTCATCCGTGAGGAGAACGCCCAGCCGAACGAGGTCAGCGCGTCCAACACGGCGAACCTCGGCGCGGACTACCCGGACACGGTCTACGTCCGGTTCGTCAGCAACGGCGAGAACCTCCAGGCGGCGTACTCGGCCGACGGCGTCGACTTCACGACGATGTCGGAGACCAAGTCGATCGCCGACCTGGAGAACGCGAAGATCGGCCTCGTGTCGCTCAAGGGGAACAACACCACGTCCCCGGTGATCGACGCCGAGTTCGACTGGTTCTCGATCACGCCCGACGACACGGCGTCCGCCCCCGGGCCGGACGACGAGTTCGACGGCACCGCCCTCGACGCGTGCCGCTGGTCGATCGTCCGCGAGGACCCGACCGGCTACCGCGTGGCGGACGGCTCGCTCCAGATCGACACGACCCCGACCGACATCTACGGGACGGGCAACACGGACGTGCCGAACATCATGCTCCAGGAGCAGCCGGGTGACGAGTGGACGATCGAGACCGTCGTCGACGGCTCGGCGTTCGACCGCCAGTACCAGCAGGGTGGTCTGATCGCCTACGCCGACGACGACAACTACGTCAAGCTCGACTACGTGGTCGACAACCAGGCGGGTCAGGCCAAGAACGCCCGGATCGAGCTGCGCAGCGAGGTCGGCGGCGTGGTCCAGAACCCGCAGCCGCAGACGGCGAGCCTCGCCGAGTCGGTCTGGCACCTGCGCCTGACCCGCTCCGGTGACACGTTCACCGGTGCGTACAGCGCGGACGGCGAGACCTGGACCACGTTCGACCAGACCGTGGCGAACACGGCCGCGGCGGACGCCCAGGTCGGTCTCTTCGCGCTCGGTGCGTCGGCCGACACCGGTGCGGCGGCGTCGTTCGACTACTTCCGGGTGGTCGGCGACGAGGTCGAGCCGATCGCGGTGACCATCACCGCGGAGACGCGCTGCATGGCCGGCAAGGTGTTCGTCGCGGTCCGCGCGACGAACGACGACGCGGTCCCGGTCGCGATCACTCTCGAGACCCCGTACGGGTCGAAGGAGTTCGCGGACGTGGCGCCGGGTGCGAACGCCTACCAGTCGTTCGCGTCGCGTGCCACGGGGATCGACGCCGGCACCGTGACGGTGACCGCGACCGACGCCGAGGGGAGGACGTTCTCCGGGACGGCGGACTACGCCGCCCGGGCCTGCTCCTGACAGGTTCCGGCGGGCCGGTGCTCTGAGCACCGGCCCGCCGGGCACCGCGCTCGGCGTGCGGGCGCTCGGCGGACGGGCGGCCCATCGGCCGGGCCGACCGTACGCTGCCCGCACGACGAGCACGACGGGGACCTCCGGGTCTCCGGCCCCGGCGCCCGGGAACGGGCGCTCCGACCCGGCGCCGGGGCACCCCCGGGGTCCGACGACCGCCGTCGGCCCCGGAGCCACCCACAGACCACGACGAGGTGATGACCCGATGTCCCGAACGTCTGCGCAGCCCAGCGGCACCCGCAGCGGCACCAGCACCCGCACCCGACCCCGCGTCGGGGTGCGCGCTCTTCTCACCGCGGCGCTCGGCGTGCTGCTCGGCGCCGTCGTCGCGCTGCTGGGCGTCGCGGCCCCCGCGGCCGCGCACGGCGGCGACGTCGTGATCTCCCTCGGCACCGACGGGGAGGGCGGCATCTCCGCCAACCTCACCTACAAGATCGACGGGCACCCGGTCGAGGAGTCTGCCGACGTCTCCGTGACCGCGGAGTCCGCCGACGGCGAGACCGTCGGACCGCTCACGCTCTCCTCGGCGTCGGAGGGCGTCGGCTGGTACACGTCCGAGCCCGGCGTCCTCGCCGAGGGCAACTGGACCCTCACCGCCACGATCACCCACCCGGCCGAGGCGACCGCCACCGCGCAGGTCGACGTCGTGCCGCTGCCCGAGCTCGCTCCGGATGCGGCCGACGAGGCCGCGGCCGACGCCGAGGGCGGCGCCGCGGACGGGGCCGACGAGGACGCCGACGCCGCGGCGGACGCGTCCGGTACCGCGGACGACGAGTCGAGCGGGAGCGGCGCGGGCGTGTGGATCGCCGTCGCCGTGGTCGCCGCGCTCCTCCTCGTCGGCGGGTACGTCGTCGTCCGCCGCCGTGCGCGCGCTGCCGCCGCCGAGGCGTCGGACGGCAAGCCCCGATCCCTGTCCAGCACGTCCGCCCGGTGACCCCGGGCGCGATACCGAGAACGACCGAAGGAGACACGACCATGGCACGACCGATCACCCTCTTCACCGGGCAGTGGGCCGACCTGCCGTTCGAGGAGGTGGCGCGGCTCGCGTCCGGCTGGGGCTACGACGGCCTGGAGATCGCCTGCTGGGGAGACCACCTCGACCCGTGGCGCTGGGACGACGACGAGTACGTCCAGGGCAAGCTCGACCTGCTGGCCAAGTACGACCTCAAGGTCTACGCGATCTCGAACCACCTCAAGGGCCAGGCCGTCTGCGACGACCCGATCGACCAGCGCCACCGCGACATCCTCCCCGACGTCGTGTGGGGCGACGGCGACCCCGAGGGCGTGCGCCAGCGTGCCGCCGAGGAGATGAAGCACACCGCGCGCCTCGCGGCGAAGCTGGGCGTGAAGACCGTCGTGGGCTTCACGGGCTCGGCGATCTGGAAGTACGTCGCGATGTTCCCGCCCGTCTCGCAGGAGGCGATCGACGCCGGCTACCAGGACTTCGCCGACCGCTGGAACCCGATCCTCGACGTCTTCGACGAGGTCGGCGTGAAGTTCGCCCACGAGGTGCACCCGAGCGAGATCGCGTACGACTACTGGACGACCGTCCGCACGCTCGAGGCGATCGGGCACCGCGAGGCGTTCGGCCTCAACTGGGACCCGAGCCACATGGTGTGGCAGGACCTCGACCCGGTGAGCTTCCTGTGGGACTTCAAGGACCGCATCTACCACGTGGACTGCAAGGACACGAAGAAGCGGATGCACAACGGCCGCAACGGCCGGATGGGCTCGCACCTCGCCTGGGCGGACCCGCGCCGCGGCTGGGACTTCATCTCGACGGGCCACGGCGACGTGCCGTGGGAGGACGCGTTCCGCATGCTCAACACGATCGGCTACGAGGGCCCGATCTCCGTCGAGTGGGAGGACGCCGGCATGGACCGCCTGGTCGGCGCGCCCGAGGCGCTCGCGTTCGTCAAGAAGTACGCCTTCGACGCTCCGGACGCGGCCTTCGACGCCGCGTTCTCGACCAAGTAGCACGCACAGTCTCCCGCCGGCCGGCTCTGCCGGCCGGCGGGTGGGGGAGAACAGTCCGACACGCCACCGCCCCCGGCCCCTCGACGGCCGGGGGCGGTGGCGTGCCCGCGTCCGGGTCTCGTCCGTCGTCCCGTCGCGCGTCGCCCTCCGCGTCGTCGCTGGCTGCGGCCATGTGATCCTTCACATTTGTTTCGTGGCTTGGGTTATCTAACCGTGACGATCAATGTTCGGCTTTTGCTTGACGCTCGACAGAAGTGGCTCTACGTTGTCATCCATGCGAGCCGACGACGTCGCGCAGGACGTGCGTACCCCGGTGCTGGACCCGGGTGCCCACCTCCCCGGAGCGACCACGACAGGGGCCCCTGCCGCCCGTACGACCTTCCCCGCCAGCGCCCCCGACGCGGGCGGTCTGCCGGCCTCCGGCTATCGCGCGGGGATCCTCGGCGCCGGGTTCATGGGGGGCGTCCACGCGCGGGCCGTGCGCACCGGCGGCGGCCGGGTCGTCAGCGTCGCGGCCGCCGACCTCGACATCGCCCGCGCGGCCGCGCCGGGGCTCGGGGCGGAGCGCGCCGTCGCCACCGCGGAGGAGCTGCTCGCCGACCCCGAGGTCGACGTCGTGCACGTGTGCACGCCCAACCACCTGCACGTGCCCCTCGCCCGCGCCGCGCTCGCGGCGGGCAAGCACGTGGTGTGCGAGAAGCCGCTCGCGACCGACGTCGAGGGCGCGGTCGAGCTCGCCGGCCTGGCCGCCGAGGCCCGCGCGGCGGACGGCCGGGTCGCCGTCGTGCCGTTCACGTACCGGTTCCACGCGATGGTGCGCGAGGCGCGCGAGCGCGTGCGCCGCGGCGAGGTCGGCACCATCTCGCTCGTGCACGGCTCGTACCTGCAGGACTGGCTCCTGCGGGAGTCGGACGACAACTGGCGCGTCGACCCCGCGCTCGGCGGCGCGAGCCGGGCCTTCGGGGACATCGGCTCCCACTTCTGCGACCTGCTCGAGTTCACCACCGGGCAGCGCATCGTCCGGCTCGTCGCGCAGTCGGCCACCGTCAACCCGCACCGCCGGGGCGCGGACGGCGTCGTGCACGAGGTGGCGACCGAGGACGCCGTCACGCTCCAGTACGCGACGGACGGCGGGGCGCTCGGGACCGCGGTCATCTCCCAGGTGTCGGCGGGCCGCAAGAACCGTCTCTACCTCGAGATCTCCGGCTCGGAGTCGACGCTGTCGTTCGACCAGGAGCAGCCCGAGACGCTGTGGGAGGGCCGCCGCGACGTCTCGCGCCTCCTCGTCCGCGACCCCGAGGCGCTCTCCCCGGCCGCCGCGCGCTACTCGCGCCTGCCCGCCGGGCACCCCCAGGGCTACCAGGACTGCTTCGACGCGCTCGTCGGCGACACGGCGGCGGCGATCCGCGGCGAGGTCCCGGACGGGCTGCCCACGTTCGACGACGGTCTGCGCGCCGCCCGCCTCGCCGCCGCCGTGGGCGAGTCGGTGCGCTCGGGCGGCTGGGTGGAGGTGCCGGCATGACCGCGACGACCACGCGCGAGCCTCGGCCGCCGACGGCGGGGGAGGGCGGCGACGGGCCGATCCTGCGGCTGCGCGGCATCGGCAAGGAGTTCTTCGGCAACTCCGTGCTGCGCGGCATCGACCTCGACGTGCGGCCGGGCGAGGTGCACGCGCTCGTCGGCGAGAACGGCGCCGGCAAGTCGACGCTCATGAAGATCATCGCGGGCGTGCACCGCCCTGACGCGGGCACGATCGAGCTCGACGGCGCGGACACCACCTTCGCGTCGCCGCTCGCCGCGCAGCACGCGGGCGTGTCGACGGTGTTCCAGGAGTTCAACCTCCTGCCCGAGCGGTCCGTCGCCGAGAACGTCTACCTCGGTCGCGAGCCGCGCCGCGCGGGTCTCGTCGACCGCCGCCGCATGCACGCCGACACCACGGCGCTCCTCGCCGACCTCGGCCTCACCGGCCTCGCCTCGTGGACGCGCGTCGGCTCGCTCTCGGTCGCGCAGCAGCAGATCGTCGAGATCGTCAAGGCCGTGTCCTACGACGCGCGCATCATCTCGATGGACGAGCCGACGGCAGCGCTGGCCGACCAGGAGGTCGAGCTGCTCTACGAGCTCGTCCACCGGCTCAAGGAGCGCGGCGTCGCGATCCTCTACGTGTCGCACCGCCTCAAGGAGATCTTCGACCTCTGCGACACCATCACGGTGCTCAAGGACGGCAACCACGTCCTGACGACGCCGACGGCCGACATCGACCCCGACCGTCTCGTGCGCACCATGGTCGGCCGCGACTTCGCCGGGTACTTCCCGGACAAGGACCCCTCGACGGTCCCGGGCGAGGTGCGCCTCGCGCTCGAGGGCGTGGGCAACACGCAGGTCGACGACGTCTCGCTCGAGGTGCGCGCGGGGGAGATCGTCGCGCTCGCCGGCCTCCAGGGCTCGGGACGCACGGAGATCGCGCACGGCATCTTCGGGATCGCGGGCTTCACCCGCGGGCGCGTGCTCGTCGGCGGCACGCCGGTCGACGTGCGCTCGCCGCGCCAGGCGGTGCGGGCCGGGCTCGCGCTCGTGACCGAGGACCGCAAGGCGGAGGGCCTCGCGCTCGGCCAGTCGATCCTCGCGAACGCGCGGCTCGTGCTCGACGCCGTCGTGCCCGGCCAGGCGGACCGGCGCGCGAAGCGCATCCCCGGCATCCTCTCCTCCCTGGAGCTCGTCGCGAGCTCGCAGGAGGCCGAGGTCCAGTACCTGTCGGGCGGCAACCAGCAGAAGGTCGTCCTCGCGAAGTGGCTGGTCACCGACCCGCAGGTCATCGTGCTCGACGAGCCGACCCGCGGCATCGACGTCGGCGCCAAGCGCGCGGTCTACGACCTCATGCGCGAGCTCACCGCGAGCGGAGTCGCCGTCCTGTTCATCTCCTCCGAGCTCCCCGAGGTCGTCGCGATGGCGGACCGCGTGCTCGTCATGCGCGACGGCCGCCTCGCGGGCGAGCTCCCCGCCGGCAGCGACGAGGAGACCGTCATGGCACTCGCCACGGGCGCGGGGGAGGACACCTCCGGCGAGCACGTCCAGGTCGACCTCGACGCTCTCGCCGGCGCCGACGACCTTCCGGGCGCCGAGCCCGCCACCGCGCCGGACGGACCGCCCGCGTCCGCCCAGCACCCCACCGACGGCCCGCAGGAGGACCGATGAGCACCGCGGTCGCGACCGCCGCCCCCACCGCGCGCCGCGCCCCCGCGCGTCGGCGCCGCCTGGGGTCGACGGAGATCGTCTACCTCGCCCTCGTCGGGATCCTCGTGATCGCCGGCGTCCTCGTCGCCGTCGGCGGCGGCAACCTGTTCAGCACCGCGAACACGGCGTACATGCTCACGCAGACGAGCCTCCTCGGTTTCGTCGCGATCGGGCAGACGTTCGCGATACTCTGCAAGTCGCTCGACCTGTCGGTCGGCTACGTCGTGGCGCTCAGCTCGATCGTCGGCGCGACGACCATGGCGGGCGACCCCTCGCGCGTCTGGCTCGGCGTCCTCGCGGCGGTGGGCGTCGCGGCGGTCGTCGGCCTGGTCAACGGGCTCGTCATCGCGAAGCTCCGCGTCAACGCGTTCATCGCGACGCTCGGCGTGGGCCTCATCATCAAGGGCTACCTCGACACGCAGTTCAAGGGCCCGGCGGGCGAGGTGCCGGCCTCGTTCCAGATGTTCGGGTACACGCGCGTCGGCCCGGTGCCGATCTCGACGATCGTCATGCTGCTCGTCGCGGCCGTCGGCGTCGTGCTCCTCACGCGCACCCGGCCGGGTTACCACATGTTCGCGGTCGGCGGGAACACCGACGTCGCGCGGCTCTCGGGCATCCGGACCGACCGGACGCTGGTCCTCGCGCACGTGCTGTGCTCGGTCTGCGCGGGCGTCGCGGGGCTCCTGATCGCCGCGCGCTTCGGCACCGGCAACGCGCTCGTGTACTCCTACGGGCTCGACCTCGACTCGATCGCGGCCGTCGTGCTGGGCGGCACGCTCCTCATGGGCGGGCGCGGCTCGATCGTCGGGACCGTGGGCGGCGTCCTCATCCTCGCGGTGCTCGACACGGTGTTCAACGTCCTCGACGTCGACCCGTTCTTCAAGGACGTCCTGCGCGGCGTCATCATCATCGCCGCCGTCGCGCTGTACGCCCGGCGCCAGATCGACCCGGCGAGCAGCCGGGCCCGCTTCCGCCCGACCCGCACCGGAGGTGCGTCCGCATGACCACCGACACCACGCGCCGGACGATCCCCGCGCGCGCGCCGCGGGCCGGCTGGCTCGAGCGCCTCACCGCGGGCGGGAGCTGGACCGTGTTCGCGCTGCTCGTGCTCGTCTTCGCGGTCATCCTCGTGATGAACCCGTCGTTCGGCGAGCCCATGTCGCTCATGGCCTTCGTCAAGAAGGCGGCGCCGCTGGTCATCCTCGCGATCGGACAGTACTTCGTCATCGTCTCGGGCGAGTTCGACCTCTCGGTCGGGTCGCTCGTCGGAGCCCAGGTCGTCATCGCGGCGAAGCTCATGGACGGCGAGGACTCGATGACGTGGCCCGTCATGGCCCTCATGATCGTCTTCGGTCTCGCGGTCGGCCTCGTCAACGGCCTCGTGACGACGCTGCTCAAGGTGCCGTCGTTCATCACGACGCTCGGCATGATGCTCGTGCTCTACGGCGCGATCCGGCTCTGGACGGGCGGCGCCCCCACGGGCGCGCTGACCGACGGCTTCCGGCAGTGGGGACGCGGGGGCATCCCCGACACGCCCGGCCAGTTCCAGGTGCCGTACGCGCTCCTGGTCGTCGTGGTGCTCGGCGTCCTCGCCGCCCTGCTCATGCGCCGCCCGTTCGGCCGCACGCTCGTCGCCACCGGCGACAACGACGTCGCGGCCGGCTACGCCGGGGGCTCCGTGTGGTGGGTGCGCACGCGCGCCTTCCTCCTCTCGGGCTTCATGGCCACGGTCGCCGCCATCCTCATCGGTGGCTACGCGGGCGTCACCGCGCAGGTCGGGCAGGGCCTGGAGTTCATGGCCATCACGGCCGTCGTGCTCGGGGGCGTCGTGCTCGGCGGCGGGCGGGGCACCGTGATCGCCGCGATGGCCGGCGCGCTCACCCTCGAGGCGCTGTTCACGCTGTTCAACCAGCTCAGCCTCCCGTCGACGATCCGGCCCGCCGTGCAGGGCGTGATCATCATCGCGGCCGTCGCCTACGCCGCGCTGCCGCGCCGGTCGCGGCGCCGCTCGTCCACCCCCGACGCCCCGCCTGCCGCGGGCCCGACCCCCGCACCGAAGGAGCCCGCCCCCGCGAACGCCTGAGCACCGGCGCCCCGGCGGACTCCCGCCCGCGCGACCCCGACCACGCCCGAAAGACCCCCTTCCGAGCTGTACCCCTTCCCCCGCACGCTGCGGGACGACGACGTCTCACCCCCAAGGAGAGAAGGACATGCGACGTACACGAGCACTCCTGGCCGGCGCGGCGGTGGCCACGCTGTTCCTCACGGCCGCCTGCACGACCGACACCCCCACCGACACCGGCGAGGGTGGCGAGACCTCGGCCGAGGAGAGCCCCGCGAGCGAGGAGTCCGGCGGCGCCGACTCCGAGTGGTTCGTCCAGGCGGACTACGACCGTCAGCTCGCCCAGCGCGAGGTCGTGCCCGAGGGCCCGGCCGACCAGCCGTGGCTGCAGGCGATCGAGCCCGAGTACGTGGACACGGCCGAGTACGCGAGCGAGGGTGGCGGCAAGACGCTGTGCTTCTCGAACGCCTCGGTGTCCAACCCGTGGCGCGTGACCGGCTGGATCACGATGCAGCAGCAGGTCGACGTGCTGAAGTCCGAGGGCGTCATCGGCGAGTTCCGCGTCTCGGACGCGGCGGACGACGACAACAAGCAGATCTCCGACATCCAGGCGTTCGTCGAGGCGGGCGACTGCGACGCGATCGTCATCTCCCCGTCCACGACGGCGACCCTCACGCCCGCGGTCGAGGCCGCGTGCGAGTCGGGCAAGCCCGTCATCGTGTTCGACCGTGGCGTGAACACCGACTGCATGGTCACGTTCATCCACCCGATCGGCGGCTACGCCTACGGTGCCGACGGCGCCGAGTTCCTCGTCGAGAACCTGGAGCCGGGCTCGAAGGTGCTCGCGCTGCGCATCCTGCCCGGCGTGGACGTGCTGGAGAACCGCTGGGCCGCGGCCGACAAGATCTTCTCGGAGTCCGAGCTCGAGGTCGTGGGCGCGGAGTTCACCGGCGGTGACGGCGCGAAGATCAAGGACATCGTCACGCAGTACCTGCAGCGCGGGGACGTGGACGGCATCTGGATGGACGCGGGCGACGGCGCCGTCGCGGCGGTCGAGGCGTTCGAGGACGCCGGCAAGCCCTACCCGGTCTTCATGGGCGAGGACGAGATGAGCTTCCTGCGCAAGTGGAAGGACACGGACATGACCGCCCTCGGCGCCGTGTACTCGAACTTCCAGTGGCGCACCCCGATCCTCGCGGCGCAGATGATCTGGGCCGGCGAGCAGGTCCCGTCGGAGTGGGTCCTGCCGCAGGCGCCGATCGAGGCCGAGGAGCTGGACGCGTACCTCGAGGCGAACAAGGACATGCCGTCGCTGCACTACGCGAAGTTCGGCGGAGAGGACCTGCCGGGCTTCCCCCAGGCATGGACCGACCGCTGACCGGACCGCTGACCGGTCGTCCGCACGGGACCTGACAGGTCCCGCAGAACCACCCGGTCCGACCCTCGCGGTCGGACCACCCAGGGGCCGCCCGGTCGCCGTCCGACCGGCCGGGCGCCCCGCCCGCCCGACGACGCGGCGCACCTCCCGTGCGGAGGTGCCCCGCGGCGTCGGGCACGCGGGCGGGACGGCCGAGAGCTCGGACCCGACGAGAGAGAGCGACGTGGCTCTTCCTACCCCGGCCCTGCCGCTGCGCCGCCGTGCGCTCGGCGTCAACACGTGGGTCTGGACCTCCCCGCTCACCGACGACGCGCTGCGCGACCTCGCGCCCCGCGTCGCGGGGTGGGGTTTCGACGTGCTCGAGCTGCCCGTGGAGAACCCCGGCGACTGGGACCCGGCGACCGCCGCGACGGTCCTCGCCGACCACGGCCTCGGCGCGAGCGTCTCGCTCGTCATGGGCGAGGGCCGCGAGCTCGTCGCCGCGGACGCCGCGACGGTGCGCGCCACGCAGGACTACCTGCGGCACGTCGTCGACGTCGCGCGCACGGTCGGCGCCCCTGTGATCGGCGGACCCGCGTACGCGTCGGTCGGGCGCACGTGGCGCCTGACCCCCGCGGAGCGCGAGGCGGCGTACTCCGAGCTCGCCGAGAACCTGGCACCCGTCGTCGAGCACGCGATCGCGGCCGGCGTCGTCGTCGGGCTCGAGCCGCTGAACCGCTACGAGACGAGCCTCGTCAACACCGTCGACCAGGGGCTGGAGGTCGTGCGGCGGCTGCCCGCGGCCGGCATCGGCCTCATGCTCGACGTCTACCACATGAACATCGAGGAGACGGACCTGCCCGCCGCGGTGGCGCGCGCGGGCGAGCGCATCGCGCACGTCCAGGTGTGCGGCAACGACCGGGGCGCACCCGGCAACGACCACCTGGACTGGCGCGCCCTCCTCGCCGCGCTCGACGCGACCGGCTACGACGGACCCCTCGTCATCGAGTCCTTCACGGCCGACAACGCGACGATCGCCACGGCCGCCTCCATCTGGCGGCCGCTGGCGCCGACCCAGGACGCCATCGCCGTCGATGGCCTGGCCCACCTGAAGGGACTGATGCCCACGCCGGAGCACCCGTAGCCGTAGTCGATCCACGACCGCAGCGCCGGCACGCCGCGGGATGACGACCACCCTTCCCGGACGACGACGTCCGGGTCCGCACGTCATGCCCCTGGAGGCAGCACGATGACCGCACGACGCCCACGCAGGGCGAGGTCCGTCGCGGCACTGACCATCGGAGCGCTCGCGTTCACGCTCGCGCCCGTCACGATGGCCAGCGCCGCCGACGACCCCGTCCCCGCGGACGAAGAGCACAAGGTGCTCATCTTCACCAAGACGACCCAGTTCCGGCACAGCGAGGCGATCACGCAGGGCACCCCGGTGCTCGAGGCGGCGTTCGCCGAGGTCGGCATCGCGTCCGACCACACGGAGGACTCGACCGTCTTCAACGACGAGACCCTCGCGCAGTACGACGCCCTGGTCATGTTCCAGACGTCGGGCGACCCGTGGAACGCCGACGAGAAGGCGGCGCTCGAGCGCTACCAGCAGGCGGGCGGCGGCATCGTCGCGATCCACAACGCCACGGACATGCGCGGCAGCTACGGCTGGTGGGACGACATGATCGGGGCGCTCATGCCCGGTCACGCCGCCACCGGCACCAGCCCCGGCCTGCCGGGCACGGTCCGCGTGGAGGACCGCACGCACCCGTCCACCGAGCACCTGTCCCAGCGCTGGACGCGCGCGGACGAGTGGTACAACTACTCGGCCAACGTCCGCGGCAGCGCGCACGTGCTCGCCACGATGGACGAGTCCACGTACGACGCGGGCAGCAACAAGATGGGCTACGACCACCCGATCTCGTGGTGCAAGCCCTACGACGGCGGTCGCGCCTGGATGACCGGCATGGGCCACTTCGGGGCGCACTACACCGACGAGCCCGACCTCGTGCAGCACATCGTCGGCGGCGTCCAGTGGGCCGCGGGCCTCGTCGAGGGCGACTGCGGCGGCACCGACTGGGGCTCGTTCGAGAAGATCGCGCTCGACACCAACACGAGCGCGCCCTTCGGCATGGACGTCGCGCCCGACGGCCGCGTGTTCTACACCGAGCTCGTGCGCGGGCAGATCCGCGTGTACGACCCCCGGACGCAGAACACCACGACCGCCATCACCATCCCGGTGTACTCCGGCGGCGAGGACGGCCTGCTCGGCATCGCGCTCGACAAGGACTTCGCGGAGAACGGGTACCTGTACCAGTACTACGCGCCGGCGAGCTCGAACGACTCCGACCCGGCGAACTTCTTCAGCCGCGTCTCGCGGTTCACGGTCTCCTCCGAGGGGCCCGGCTCCACGGTGATCGACCCGGCGTCCGAGAAGGTGCTCATCGAGATCCCGGCCGGGCGCCTGCCCGACGAGCCGGGTCACACGGGCGGCGGCCTCCTCGTCGACCACGAGACCGGTGACCTGTACATCGGCGTCGGCGACGACGTGAACCCGCACTCCGAGCCGTCGGGCGGCTACGCGCCGATCTCGGAGCGTGACGGCACGTTCCACGACGCGCGCGCGACGTCCGCGAACACGAACGACCTGCGCGGCAAGGTCCTGCGCATCCACCCCGAGGCCGACGGCACCTACTCGATCCCCGAGGGGAACCTGTTCGCCCCGGGCACCGAGAAGACGCTGCCCGAGATCTACGCGATGGGCTTCCGCAACCCGTTCCGGTTCACGATCGACGCGAAGACGGGCAACCTCGGCGTCGCCGACTACTCGCCCGACAACGGGTCGGACAACCTCGCCAACCGCGGCCCGGCCGGCATCGCCGAGTGGAACCTCATCAAGGAGCCCGGCTTCTACGGCTGGCCCCTGTGCATGGGCAACAACGAGCCGTTCCGCGACGTCGACTACCGGACGAACCCCGTCACCGTGGGCGACTTCTTCGACTGCGACAACCCCGTCAACGACTCCGTGAAGAACACGGGCCTCACCGAGCTGCCCCCCGCGCAGCCGGCGGACCTCTGGTACGGCTACCAGCGCTCGTCCGTCCCCGGCGTGATCAACGCCGGCGGCGGTCTCGCGCCCATGGGCGGCCCGTTCTACCAGTTCGACCCGGAGCTCGACTCCGACACGAAGTTCCCGGCGTCGTACGACGGCAAGGCCTTCTTCTACGAGTGGGCCCGCAACAAGATGTACACGATCGACCTCAAGGACCCCGAGGCCGCGCCCGGCGCGACCGACGTCGAGAAGGTCAACCCGTTCCTCCCGCAGGAGCAGTTCCTCGCGCCGATCGACTCCAAGTTCGGCCCCGACGGCGCGATGTACGTGCTCGACTGGGGTGGCGGCTTCGGCCGCGACAACCCGAACTCGGGTCTGCATCGCATCGACTACCTGTCGGGCTCGCGCTCGCCGGTGTCGAAGCCGGTCGCGACGCCGGACTCCGGCATCGCGCCGCTCGAGGTGACGTTCGACGGCACGGGGAGCACCGACCCCGAGGGCGAGGAGCTCACCTACGCGTGGGACTTCGACGGTGACGGCACGACGGACTCGACGTCCGCCGCGCCCAGCCACACCTACACCGAGAACGGCGTCTACGACGCCCGCCTCACGGTGACCGACCCCGCCGGCAAGGTGGGCACGGCGACCGTGCCGATCACGGTGGGCAACACGCGGCCCGAGGTCGACTTCGGCCTCCCGCCCACCGGGTCCTTCTTCACCTTCGGCGACGACATCACGTGGGACGTGTCGGTGACCGACGCGGAGGACTCGCCCGAGGGCGACGAGATCGACGACGAGCAGGTCATCATCCAGCCCGCGCTCGGGCACGACGCGCACGCGCACCCCGCCGAGCCGCTGCACGGCCGCACGGGCACCGTGGCGACGAGCCTCGGCGGCGGCCACGGCGAGGACATGAACGTCTTCTACGTGATCGACGCGCGCTACACCGACCGCGGCGGCGAGGGCGACGTGCCCGCGCTGACCGGGTCGGACACGACGCTGATCTTCCCGAAGAAGCGCGAGGCGGAGTTCCACACGGCCTCCGACGGCACCACGACGATCCCGAGCCGGGACGTCGAGGCCGGCGGCTCCGTCATCACCGGGTCGAACGGTTCCTGGGCGTCGTACGACCCCGTGAGCCTCTACGGCGTGCAGGCGCTGAACCTGCGCGTCGCGGCGGCGGCCGAGGGCACGATCGAGCTGCGTCGCGACGCGGCCGACGGCGAGCTCCTCGGCACGGCCGAGATCCCGCAGACCGGGCTCGGCACGTTCACGGACGTGACCGTCGAGGTCACCGACCCCATGGAGCCGTTCACGCTCTACGTGGTCTTCCCCGGTGAGGGCGAGCGTCGTCTCAACTTCATCGAGGCCGACGGCAAGGGCGTCTCGGACACCACCCGTCCCAAGGTCCGCATCACGTCCCCCGAGGCGGGCGTCCGCCTCGAGCAGGGCGAGATGGCGGTCACCGCGGAGGCGGACGACACCGAGAACACGGTGACCCAGGTCGAGTTCTTCGTCGACGGCGAGTCGATCGGCGTCGACGACACGGCTCCGTACGAGGCCACGTGGAACCCGACGGCGGACAACTACTACGAGCTGACCGCCGTCGCCACGAACGACAAGGGTCTGTACACGCGCTCGCGCGTGGTGCTCGCCCAGGTCGGCGACCTCTTCGCGGGGATGAAGACCTTCACCAACGCGAACGGGACGTTCGAGCAGCTCGCCGAGGGCAAGTACCTCATCACGTCGGGCGGCGCGAACATGTGGCAGGGCACCAACGAGTACTCGACCATCTACCGCGAGCAGGGCGCCGACGAGAACTGGTCGGCGACGGTGAAGATCAACAGCCAGGGCAACTCGAACGGGTCCGCCAAGGCCGGGATCATCGTCCGCAACGACGTCACGCAGACGGCGAACTCGCAGGGCTACGCGGCCCTGGGCATGCGCCCGAGCGGGGGCTTCGAGTGGCTGCGCGGCAACTCCAGCGGGCAGCTCACGGCGTCGACCGGCGCGAGCACGACGAGCTACCCCGCGTGGGTGCGGATCGTGCGCGACGGCGACCTGTACACGGCCTCCTGGAGCAAGGACGGCGAGAACTTCACGCAGATCGGCGAGCCGCAGGCCCTGCCGGGTGCGGCGTCCGTCCAGGACGTGGGTCTCTTCGTCACGGCGCACAGCACGACGGCGACGAGCGCGGTCGAGTTCCAGGACTTCGTGTTCGACGACGACCCGCAGACCGAGGAGCCCGGCGGCGGGAACCCGCCGCAGTGCCTCGCGGACTCGTCCGACGAGTTCGACGGCGACGCGCTCGACCCGCGGTGGACGGTCGTCCGCCAGGCCGACGGCAAGCCGATCACCGTCGCCGACGGCCACGCCGTCCTGCCGGTCGTGCAGGGCGACATCAACGAGGCGCAGACCGGGCCGATCAGCTATCTCGGTCAGCCCGCGCCCGCCGGGGCGTGGACGCTCGAGACCAAGCTCGACGTCCCGCTCGCCCGGCACTGGCAGCACGCCGGCCTCCTGGTCCACGTGAACGACGACGAGTACACCAAGCTCGCGTTCACCAAGAACCAGAGCGGCGCCCGCTTCCTCGAGTTCCAGACCGAGACCGGTGGTGCCCGGACGTGGCACGGCCAGACGGACGTGGCGACGGACTTCCCGTCGTCGATCCACCTGCGCCTCGTCTCGGACGGGTCCGCGATCACGGCGGCGTACTCGGCGGACGGCCAGGCGTGGACGGCGCTCGCGGGCTCCGCGCCCGTCAAGCCCGGCGCCACGTTCGGCGTCATGGCGGGCGGCGACACGGCGACCGCCGACACGGTCGCGAAGGTCGACTACGTCCACGTCACCGGCGCCGAGCCGGACGACGGCGTGCGCGAGCCGAGCGACGAGTTCGAGGGCGACGCCCTCGACGGCTGCCGCTGGGACGCGATCGTGCGCTACGACGGGTCGAAGGTCGCCGTCGCCGACGGCGAGCTGCGCATCACGACCCAGCCGGGCGACATCAACGCCGGGAACAACGGCGACCCGCGCAACTTCGTCCTCCAGACCGCTCCGGAGGGTGACTGGGTCGTCGAGACGCGGTTCAAGGCGCCGCTCGTGCACCGGTGGCAGCTCGCGGGCCTCATCGCGTACGGCGACGACGACAACTACGTCAAGGCCGACGTGCTCGCGAAGAACGCACCGGGTGCGGCGCTCAACCTCGGCGCCGAGCTCGTCTCGGAGAAGGGCGGCCAGTTCGGCAACGGCGGCAACCGCCAGCTCGAGCTCGCCGACTCGACCGAGTCGGGCTACTGGTACCTGCGGCTCGAGAAGGTGGGCAGCACCTACCAGGGCTGGGTCAGCGACGGCGGGGTGACGTGGACGCCGCTGGGCGCCCCGGTCACCAACGACGCGGCGCTGACGAAGGTCGGTCTCATGGCGATCGGCCCGGAGCAGGAGACGCCGGTCACGGTGGCCTTCGACTGGTTCCGTCTCACGACGGACTCCGAGCCCGAGCCCACGGTCGACGTCGAGGTCACCGCCTCGGCCCGCTGCCTCGCGGGCAAGGCGTACCTCGCGATCCGGGCGACGAACGTCGACGAGGCGCCCGTCGCGATCACCCTGACCACGCCGTTCGGCTCCAAGGAGTTCGGCGCGGTCGAGGTGGGCGGCAACGCCTACCAGTCGTTCGCGTCGCGTGCGACGTCGTTCGACGCGGGCACGGCCACGGTCACGGCGACGCTCGGCGACGTCACGACCGAGATCGAGGTGCCGTACGACGCCGTGAGCTGCGGCTGACGGCGGGCCGGTGACGGGCGACCCGCTCCCGTCACCGGCCACCGCGCCGGCCCGGCCCCGCGGCCGGGTCGGCGCACACCGAGCGGGACGACCCAGGGACAGGAGCGACAGGTGGCACAGCGCACCGCAGGACGGACGTCCGCGACCCGGACGCCGGCGGCGAGGGACGCCCGCACGGGCTCCGGCCGCACGGGTGGCCCGACGACGACGCCCGCCCGCTCCCGTCCCGCCGACCGGGGCGGTGCCGGCCGCCCCGAGCCCCGGCCGCCGGCGCGCGTCCGCGCGCGCCGGTGGTTCGCGGGTCTCGACCCCTGGCGCCGGGTGCTCCTGGTGCTCGCCGCGCTCGCCGTCGTCGCGGTGGTGATCGCACTCGTCGTGGTGCTGACTCGTCAGGCGCCGGCCGCGACCGACGAGGGCTTCGCCGTCGACCCCGCGCGCGTCGCCGAGCTCGAGGCCGCCGAGGAGGAGCGCGACGCCGAGAACCTCGTCGCGTCGATCGAGCACGCCGAGCACGTGCAGACCGAGCTCGTCCCCGTCCTGCACGGGCTGCACGCAGTGCTCCCCGTCGACGGCTCGACCGCCGTCCCCGCGGACCCCGCCGAGATCGCGGACTGGCGAGCGACCGTCGACGGCCTCGTGGCCGAGACCGAGTCGCTCCAGAGCGGCTCCTCCGAGCACAACATCGTCCGCAACGGGATGCTCACCTCGCTCCGGCTCGTCGGCGACACGCTCGACGCGGTCGGCCTCGCGGCCGCCGCGGACGCGAGCGACCCGACCACCGCCGCGGACCTCTACACCCTCGCCGGCGAGCTGCGCACCCGCGCCGTCGACGCGTGGGGCCTCGCCGCGATCCAGCTCGACCTCCGCTCGACCGCCGGGGGACAGGGGCACGTCCACGTGTTCCTGCCCGTGCACCCGGACGACTCGCTCGACGGCGGCATGGACCTCGGGCACGAGGGCGGTTCCGCGGACGAGGACGCGCACGAGGACCACGACCACTGACCCACGGCGGCCCCACGGACGGGCCGCCCCACCGACCTCCCGGTCGGGCGCCCTCCGGGGTGCAGGCCGAGCCCGACCGGGACCTGACCCCAGCGCTCCGCACGACGACGCGCGGAGCACGACGCACCACGAGGAAGGGGAGCACGACCAGCGGCACGGCGACGTCGCCGAGCCGCACCGATCAGTTCTCAAGGAGGAGAAGTGACAGCACGACCTTCGAGGGGTCGGCGCCAGGGGGTCGCGGCGGTCACCGCCGCGGCCCTCGTCGCGCCGGCGCTCACCCTCGCGACGGCGGCCCCCGCCGCCGCGCACGACGAGTTCTCCGTCATGGTCTTCAGCAAGACCGCAGCGTTCCGGCACGGCTCGATCCCCGCGGGCATCGCGGCGATCCAGCAGCTCGGCACCGAGCACCACTTCGCCGTGACCCCGACCGAGGACGCGGGAGCCTTCACGGACGCGAACCTCGCCCAGTACGACGCCGTCGTCTGGCTGTCCACCACGGGCGACGTCCTGAACGACGAGCAGCAGGGCGCGTTCGAGCGGTACATCGCCGCCGGCGGCGGGTACGCCGGCGTCCACGCGGCGTCCGACACCGAGTACGACTGGCCCTGGTACGGCGAGCTCGTCGGGGCGTACTTCAACAGCCACCCCCAGAACCAGGACGCGACGGTCGTCGTCGCCGACGACGAGCACCCCTCGACCGCCCACCTCCCGGCGGCCTGGGACCGGTACGACGAGTGGTACAACTACCGCGAGAACCCGCGCGGCCAGGTCCACGTGCTCGCGAGCCTCGACGAGTCCTCGTACTCGCCGGGGTCGGGCGCCATGGGCGCCGACCACCCGATCGCGTGGTGCCAGGAGTACGGCGGCGGCCGGTCCTGGTACACGGGCGGCGGCCACACCGACGAGTCGTACACCGACCCGGCGTTCGTCCAGCACCTGCTCGGCGGCATCCAGACCGCCGCGGGGGCCGTCGACGCCGACTGCGGCGCGACGGTCGACGCCTCGTTCGAGCAGGTGACGCTCGCCAAGGGCGCGGCCAAGACGGGCGAGCCGATCGCCATGGCCGTCCTGCCGGACGGCGACGTCCTGCACACCTCGCGCGACGGGCGCGTCTGGTACACGACGGCGGACGCGACGACGGCGCTCGCGGGCACCGTCCCCGTGTACACGCACGACGAGGACGGCCTCCAGGGCGTCGCGATCGACCCGGGCTTCGCCGAGAACCGCTGGGTCTACCTCTACTACGCGCCCAAGCTCGACACGCCGCCGGGCGACGCGCCCGAGACGTCGGCCGACCCGGCCGCGTTCGAGGCGTTCGAGGGGTACAACCAGCTCTCGCGGTTCCGGCTCACGGAGCAGAACCTGCTGGACCTCGCGAGCGAGCAGAAGATCCTCGAGGTCCCGGCCGACCGCGGGCTGTGCTGCCACGCGGGCGGCGAGATCGACTTCGACGCCGAGGGCAACCTCTACCTGTCGACCGGTGACGACACGAACCCGTTCGCGTCGGACGGCTACGCGCCGATCGACGAGCGGGCGACCCGCAACCCGGCGTTCGACGCCCGCCGCAGCTCGGGCAACACGAACGACCTGCGGGGCAAGCTCCTGCGCATCACCGTCGCCGAGGACGGGTCGTACACGGTCCCCGAGGGCAACCTCTTCCCCGAGGGCGAGTACGAGGCCGGCAAGACCCGGCCGGAGATCTACGCGATGGGCTTCCGCAACCCGTTCCGCTTCGCGGTCGACAAGGCGACCGGCGAGGTCCACCTCGGCGACTACGGCCCCGACGCGGGCGGCGCGAACGCGAACCGCGGCCCTGGCGGGACGGTCGAGTTCAACGTCATCTCCGAGGCGGGCAACTACGGCTGGCCGTACTGCATCGGCGACAACCTCGCGTACAACGACTACGACTTCGAGACGAAGGTCTCCGGGCCGAAGTTCGACTGCGCGGCACCCAAGAACACGAGCCCGCACAACACGGGCCTCGTCGACCTCCCGCCCGCCGTGCCGGCGTGGCAGCCGTACGACGGCGGGTCCGTGCCCGCGTTCGGGACGGGCGGCGAGTCCCCGATGGGCGCCGTCGTCTACGACTACGACCCCGCGCTCGAGTCCGAGACCAAGTTCCCCGCGTACTACGACGGCAAGCCGCTGCTCTACGAGTGGGACCGCGCGTGGATCAAGGAGGCGATCCGGAACGACGACGGCAGCCCCGCGGGCTTCGTGCCGGCGCTGGAGTTCATGGACCTGCGCCGGCCGATGAACCTCGAGTTCGGCCCGGACGGCTCGCTCTACGTGCTCGACTACGGCGGCGGCTACTTCGGGGGCGACGCCCTCTCGGCCGTCTACCGGATCGACTACGTGCGCGGCGGCCGCTCGCCGGTCGCGCAGATCGACGCGACGCCGACGAACGGCCAGGCGCCGCTCGTCGTGTCGTTCGACGGCACCGGGTCCTCGCACCCGGACGGCAAGGAGTTCACGTACGCCTGGGACCTCGACGGTGACGGCGAGACCGACGCCACCGACGCCCAGGTCTCGCGGACGCTCACGGAGAACGGCCAGCACGAGGTGCGGCTCACCGTCACCGACGCCGACGGCAAGCAGGGCGTGGCGACCACGACCATCACCGTGGGCAACACCGCGCCCGAGGTGACGCTCGAGCTCCCGGCCGACGGCCAGTTCTTCGACTTCGGCGACCAGGTCCCGTTCCGGGTCACGGTCACCGACGCCGAGGACGGCGCGCAGGTCGACTGCAGCCGGGTCGTCGTCGAGTACATCCTCGGCCACGACAACCACGGCCACCCGCTGTCCAGCGCCACGGGCTGCGAGGGCGTCCTCACGACCGCCAAGGACGAGGGGCACGGCCTCGACGCGAACATCTTCGGCGTCGTCAACGCGACGTACACCGACGGCGGGGGCGCCGACGGCGTGCCCGCGCTCGCGTCCGACGACGAGGCCGTCCTGCACACGCGCACCAAGCAGGCCGAGTACTTCACCGACAGCCAGGGCGTCCAGGTCGTCGCGAAGGACGTCTCCGAGGGCGGCAAGCAGCTCGGCTACATCGCGGCCGGCGACTGGTTCGCGTTCGACCGGATGAACCTCGCGGGCATCGACGCGATCTCCGCGCGGTACAGCTCGGGCGGCTCCGGCGGCGTGCTCGACGTGCGGGACGGTGCCGTGGACGGCCCGCTCCTCGCGACGCTCACGCTGTCGCCGACCGGGAGCTGGGAGACGCCGGCGCGCACGCAGGCGGTCCCGGTCACCGACCCGGGCGGCACGCGCACGCTCTACTTCGTCGCGCGCTCGACGACGGGGGCGACGGGCGACATGTTCGACGTCGACTCCGTCACCTTCACGGGCCGGGGCGCGGCGAACAACGTGGCCCCGGTGGTCGGCTCCGTGACGGCGACGCCCGCCACGGGCGACGCGCCGCTCGACGTCGCGTTCGCCGCGCAGGCCACCGACGCCGACGGCGACGCGCTCACGTACGCGTGGGAGTTCGGCGACGGCGGCACGGCGACGGGCGCGACGGCGCAGCACACCTACGCCGAGGCCGGGAGCTACACGGCCACGGTCACCGTGAGCGACCCGTCGGGCGCACGCGCGACCGGGACCGTCGCGGTCTCCGTGTACGGCACGCTCGAGTGCACCGAGCCGGACCCGCAGCGCGGGCCCGCGGACGAGTTCGAGGGCGAGGCGCTCGACGGCTGCCGCTGGGACGTCGTGGACCTCCGCCCGGACCTCGCCCAGGTGCGCGACGGGAAGTGGGTCGTGCGCACGACCGACGCCGACTTCGCCGGCACCGGGAACCAGCGCGTGCCGAACATCATCACGACCGACCAGCCGGGCGACTCCTGGACGGTCGAGACGAAGATGACGGCCGCGTTCGCGAACCAGTACCAGCAGGGCGGCCTCATCGTCCGCGCGTCGGAGTCCGACTACGTCAAGCTCGCCGTGGTCCAGCACCCCGGTGGCCTGCGCGTCGAGCTCCGCAGCGAGATCGGCGACGTCGTGCAGTCCACGAACGGCGACGTCCTCGACGTCGCGAAGCCCGTCTACGGCGAGTACCTGCTGCGCCTGTCGCGCGACGGCGACTCGTTCACCGGGTCGTTCTCGCTCGACAACGGGCAGACCTGGGTCCCGACCACGCGCGCGGTCACGCACGCGGGGCTCGGCGACGCGGGCGTCGGCGTGTTCGCGCTCGGCAAGAGCGCGGGCGCGAACCAGATCGACGTCGCGTTCGACCACGTGCGCGAGGTCGACGGCAGCGGCGTCCCCGTGTGCGAGGACGTCACCGCGAGCGACACGTTCGACGGCAGCGGGTCCGGCCTCGGCCTCGACCCGTGCCGCTGGTACGTCGTCGACGCCGACCCGTCGCGGCTCGCCGTCGCGGACGGCGCGCTGCAGCTCACCACGACCGACGACGACGTGTACGGCGCGACGAACTCCACCGTGCCCAACATCGTCCGCTCGAAGGTCGTGACGGGCGACGAGTGGACCGTCGAGACGACGGTGCGCGCCGACCTCACGCAGAACTACCACCAGGGCGGCCTCATGGTCTACAAGGACCAGGCCAACTACGTGAAGGTCGGCGTGATCCACAACGGCGGCACCGCCGGGACGGTCGGCTTCGAGGTCCGCAGCGAGAAGGGCGACGTCGTGCTGCAGCCGCAGCCCGGCGTCGGCTCGCTGCCGCGCGAGGCGGACGGGACGTACCACGTGCGTCTTGCCCGGTCCGGCGACACGTTCGTCGGCTCGTGGTCGCTCGACGGCGAGCAGTGGACCGAGCTCGCGGCCGTGACGAACGACCAGCTCGACGGGATCGGGGTCGGGCCGTTCGCGCTCGGCAAGAACCAGACCCAGCCCACGGTCGTCGCGTTCGAGGACTTCGTCCTCGTGGGCGAGGTGGTCGAGCAGCCGCTCGACGTCACGACCGAGGTCCAGGTCCGGTGCCTCGCCGGCAAGGCGTACGTCGCGGTGCGCGCGACGAACGCCGACGGCGTCCCGATCGACGTCACGCTGACGACGCCGTTCGGCACCAAGGCGTTCACCGCCGTCCGGCCGGGCGCCTCGGCGTACCAGTCGTTCGCCGCCCGGGCGACGTCCGTCGAGGCGGGCGTCGTGGGCGTCGCGGCGACGGGCGACGGCCGCACGTTCGCGGCCGACGTCGCGTACGACGCCACGAGCTGCGGCTGACGCGGCAGCTCGCGCAGCAGGCCGAGGGCCGGTCGGGGACGTCCCCGACCGGCCCTCGGTCGCGCGGGACGTCGCGCCGCGTCAGGCGCGGGGGAGCGCCATGACCACGTCGGTGTGCGTCTCGCCGCCGACCACATAGGTGCGCCCGCCGACGACGTCGAAGCGGTGCTTGCGGTAGAACGCCTGCGCCCGGGCGTTGAGACCGTTCGTGCCGAGCCAGACGCGCAGGCCGGGACCGAGCCGAGCGGCCGCGTCGGTCGCCGCGGTCATGAGCACGCTCGCCACGCCCGTGCCCTGGGCGCCGGGGTGCACGTAGATCTTCGACAGCTCGACCGCCTCGCCGGGCCCGACGGCCGCCGCGACGTCCGGGTCGTCCGGCTCGCCGCGGACGAGGAGCGCGTACCCGAGGAGGCCCGGGTCGTCGTGCGCGTCGGGGACGTCGTCCGTGACGTCGTCGGGCACCGGCTCGACGAGGAGGAGCGCGTGCGCGGCGCTCGCGGCCCACCCGCGGAACCGCTCGGGCGAGAGCTGGGTCGCGACGTGCTCGGCGATCGCCTCGGGCGACGTACCGGGCGGGCACGCGAGCGGGAAGGTCAGGGCGGCGAGCCCGGCGAGCGCGGGTGCGTCGGCGGTCGTCGCGCGGCGCACGCGGACGGCGGCCGGGGCGGTGGTCAGGTCGTCGGGCATGCCTGCGAATCTACGCCCGCGAGCCGGGCGGGCGGGTCCCGCACCCGCCCGCGCGGCGGCGCCTCCGGGCATGATGGACGCGTGACGCGCATCGACCTCAACGCCGACCTCGGCGAGGGCTTCGGCCGCTGGACCCTCGCCGACGACCAGGCCCTGCTCGGCCTCGTGACCAGCGCGAACGTCGCCTGCGGGTTCCACGCGGGCGACCCGGCGACGATGCGGAGCGTGACGCGGGACGCCGTCGCGCGCGGCGTGCGCGTCGGCGCGCACGTGAGCTACCGCGACCTCGCGGGCTTCGGGCGGCGCTTCATGGAGGTCGGCCCGGCCGAGCTCGCCGACGACGTCCTCTACCAGCTCGCCGCGCTCGACGGCTTCGCGCGGCTCGCGGGGGACCGGGTGCGCTACGTCAAGCCGCACGGGGCGCTCTACAACGCGATCGTCCACCACGAGGCGCAGGCGCGCGCGGTCGTCGACGCCGTCCGCGCCTACGACCCCGCCCTCCCCGTGGTCGGCCTCCCCGGCTCCGCGGTGCTGCGCCTCGCCGACGCGGCCGGGCTCCCCACGGTGCGCGAGGCGTTCGCCGACCGGGCCTACCTCCCCACGGGCGAGCTGGTCCCGCGCGGCCTGCCGGGCGCCGTCGTGCACGACGCCGAGCAGGTCGCCCGGCGCGTCGTCGAGCTCGCCACGTCGGGCACGGTGCTCGCCGCGGACGGCTCGCCCCTGCGCGTGGAGGCCGACTCGGTGTGCGTCCACTCCGACACGCCGGGCGCCGTCGGGCTCCTGGGCGCCGTCCGCGCCGCCCTCCAGGGTGCGGGCGTCGAGCTGCGGCCCTTCGCCGACGCCCGGCCGGGTGCGGGCGAGGGCACCGCGCCGTGACGGGCACCGTCCACGGGTTCGGTGAGGCCGCGCTGCTCGTCGACCTGCCCGACCTGGCGGCCGTGCGGTCGCTGCACCGGGCGCTCGCGGCCGACGTGCCGCCCGGGGTCGTGGACGTGGTCCCGGCCGCGCGGACCGTCCTGGTCCGGTGCGCGGCGCGCGGTGACGTCGCCCGTGCCCGCGCCTGGGTCTTGGAGGCGCTGCTCCGCGCGTCGTCGGACGACGAGCCTCCGGCCGCCGGTCCCGTGGTGGAGATCCCGGTGCGCTACGACGGCCCCGACCTGGACGACGTCGCCCGCTGGGCGGGGGTGAGCGCCGAGGAGGTCGTCGCCCGGCACTCCGGGCGCGAGTACGAGGCCGCGTTCGGCGGCTTCGCGCCAGGCTTCACGTACCTCGTGGGCGTCGATCCCGTCATCGCGGCGCCGCGCCTCGCGACGCCGCGCACGCGCGTCCCCGCGGGTTCCGTCGCGCTCGCCGGCGACCTCACGGCCGTCTATCCCGGCGAGTCCCCGGGCGGGTGGCGCCTGCTCGGCCGCACCGCCGCACGGATGTTCGACGTCGACCGTGACCCGCCCGCGCTCGTCGCACCCGGAGCGCGCGTCCGGTTCGTGCCCGTGCGGGGAGGCGCCACGCCCCGACGCCCAGGGCCGAACGGCGAGCCGCCGCCCGCCGTCCCCACGGCGCCACCGGTCGAGACGCGGGGTGAGCCGGCGACCGCGGCCGCGGGGGAGGACCGGGTGGTCGCGCCGCACGGAGCGAGCCGAGCGGGGGCGGGCGTCGAGGTGCTCGCGACGGGTCCCCTCGTCCTGGTCGAGGACGACGGCCGGCCCGGCCTCGCCGCGGTCGGCGTCGGACCGTCGGGGGCGGCGGACCGGACCTCCCACGGGCTCGCCAACCGCCTCGTCGGCAACCCTCAGGGCGCCGCGGCCCTCGAGGTCACGCTCGGCGGGCTCGCGCTCCGGTTCCGGGGCCGCGCGGTCGTCGCGCTCTCCGGGGCGGCGGTCCCGGCCACGGTCGCCGGGGTTCCCGTGGGCATGAACGCGCCCGTGCGGGTGAACGACGGGGCGGTGCTGCGGCTCGGCCAGGCCGCGCGAGGGCTACGGACCTACGTCGCGGTCCGGGGCGGGATCGTCGCGGACGCGGTGCTCGGCTCGCGGTCCCGCGACGTCCTGTCCGGGCTCGGACCGGACCCGCTCGCCCCGGGGGACGTGCTGCGAGTCGGAGCACCGCCCCCGGGCTCGTGGCTGCCGGTCGACGTAGCGCCGGTGCGGCACGCCCCGGGCGTCCTGCGCCCGGGGGAGCGGGTGGGCGCCGTGCTCGAGGTGCTCCCCGGCCCGCGAGGCGACTGGTTCCTCCCCGGGGCGTGGCAGGCGCTGCGGGCGCTGCGGACCGTAAGCGCGGACAGCGACCGCGTCGCGATCCGCCTCGGCGGGCAGGCGGTCCCGCGGCGGGCGGGCGAGCTCCCGTCCGAAGGCCTCGTCCGCGGGGCGGTGCAGATCCCGCCCGACGGCCGGCCGGTCGTGTTCCTGGCGGACCGTCCCGTCACCGGCGGGTACCCCGTCATCGGGGTGCTGCGCGAGGAGGACGTCGACCGCGCGGCGCAGCTCCGTCCGGGCGACCGGGTCGTGCTCCGGGGGACACGGGGGTACTGACGAGGACGCACGCCCACGCGCGCACGACGGGTGCGCACGACCTGGTGCGCAGCGCCGGGTGGGCGGCGCGCGAACGGAGGTGCCGGCGGCGCGCGGGCGAGGGCCGAGGCGCTGACCTGGACCAGGACCGACGAACGGGTGCGCGGCGTGTGTGCCGGGTCACCCGGACCCGGCTTGACCCTGGCGCGACGGGCCGCGTAATGTTCTGGATGTCGGCCCGACAGGGAGGAACAGACACCGCCTCGAACGATCGAGGGTGGCTGGTCCCGGGGTCGAAACCCTTCCACCGCATGGCGTAGGATGTTCTCCTGCCCGCAGCGAGGAAGTCCCAGGACGACTGGACCACGGCGAACAGCCGGGGTTGAGGAGTCGGGGAGGACCTGGTAAGGTTGAAGGGTTGCCCCAAGCGAGGTTCTGCCCGGTCGGGTGGTGCTGAGTTGGTGTGTGTCGGTTGTTTGAGAACTCAACAGTGT